>NZ_JBBECC010000088.1:0-11961 GCF_040882025.1 Parvibaculum sp.
GATAAAGGTTTGGTTTCAATCAAAAAACGTCTGATTAACTGAATTTCAGTTAAGTAACGTTGGGGCCATGCATGACGCTCTGAGCGTCAGTCACTGCCGCTCGAGGAAAATCACCACCTCGTTGGCGCCAGCATAGCCCAGCGCCGCACGCGCGCGCTCATCCAGCAAATCCGGATCGAGGCTTTCGGGCCGGAGCAATGCCACCTGCCGATCAAGCTGCTCGCGCTGGCCGTGCAGTTCAACGAGTTGATGCTCAAGCGTGTCGACGCGATTCTGGATGCCGAGCCACGCAATAAAGCCGTGGCGGCCATAGACAGCGTGATAAGCAAAGTAGCTAAGGACCACGAGGCAGACGAGCGGGATCAGCGCCTGTCGGAGGCGCAGCGGCTCACGCGTTCGAATCAGTAGTTCGGTATCCATACCCAGCAGGGAATCACATAGCGATTCCAATGGTCAAGCGGCATTTACACAGCTGGGCGAAAACCGACACTCAGCCCTTCAACACGCTCCGCCCGGCATACTCGGCCGACGGCCCGAGCAGTTCCTCGATACGGATGAGCTGATTGTACTTCGCCAGACGATCGGAGCGCGCCAGCGAGCCGGTCTTGATCTGCCCGCAGTTGGTTGCAACCGCGAGATCGGCGATCGTGGAATCTTCGGTTTCGCCGGAACGATGCGACATCACGGCCGTATAGCGCGCCTTATGCGCCATTTCGACGGCTCCCAACGTTTCGGTCAGCGAGCCGATCTGGTTGACCTTCACGAGGATCGAGTTCGCCGTGCCGCTGGCGATACCGTCGGCGAGGCGCGTCGTGTTGGTGACGAAGAGATCGTCGCCGACAAGCTGCACCTTTGCGCCAATGCGGTCGGTCAGGGCCTTCCAGCCATCCCAGTCGTCCTCGGCCATGCCGTCTTCGATGGAGATAATCGGGTAATTGGCGACGAGCTTTGCCCAGTAGTCGACCATGCCGCCGGCATCGAGCTTCTTGCCCTCGCCTTCGAGGTGGTAGACGCCGTCCTTAAAGAACTCGGTCGATGCCGCGTCGATCGCCAGATATATGTCCGTGCCGGGCTTGTAGCCCGCCTTCTCGATCGCCTTCATCACGAAGCCGAGTGCATCCTCGGTCGAGGCGAGATTGGGCGCGAAGCCACCTTCGTCGCCGACATTGGTGTTGTGGCCCGCCGCTTTCAGTTCAGCCTTCAATGTGTGGAAAACTTCCGCGCCCATGCGCACTGCATCGGCAAGTGAACCGGCGGCGACCGGCATAATCATGAATTCCTGGATGTCGATCGGATTGTCGGCGTGCTGACCGCCGTTGACGATATTCATCATCGGCACCGGCAGAATACGCGCCGCGGGGCCCCCGAGATAACGGAAAAGCGGCTGATCGAGCGAGGCTGCTTCGGCCTTGGCGACGGCAAGCGAAACACCAAGGATTGCATTGGCGCCGAGACGTGCCTTGTTGGGCGTGCCATCAAGCTTGCACATCGTGCTGTCGATCAGAATCTGTTCGCCGGCCTCCATGCCGCCGATGGCATCAAAAATCTCGCCATTGACCGCCTCTACCGCCTTCAGCACGCCTTTGCCCTTGTAACGCGGGCCGCCGTCGCGCAATTCGACGGCCTCATGCGCGCCAGTAGACGCGCCGGACGGCACCGCAGCGCGGCCGAGCGCACCGTCCTCAAGCAGCACATCCACCTCGACGGTCGGGTTGCCCCGGCTGTCCAGAATTTCCCGGCCGATAATGTCGATGATGGCAGCCATGTCCGCTCCGTCTCTCTCAGCTTGCAGATGGCGGTTTCATAGCGGAGAGGGGGCGGCAGCGAAAGGGCCTAATCCCGGATCCGGGTCAGTCGGCGGAAATAGCCCTCAGCGGCGCCTCGTCCGGACAGCTTTTCAGCAATTCCGCACCATGCGCGACGATATAGTCGCGTTGCGCTTCCATCATCGCCCGGCCGAAGCCGATACAGAATCGCTGGCCCTCGCGCAGCGTGCCGTCGTCCTCGGCGTCGCGCCGGTCGAGATCGAGCAGCACTGCGTTGGTGTCGGCGAGCCGCTGGTCGAGCAACTCCTTCACCCGCCAGCGCGGCAGAAAGGGCACAAAACTCAATATGAAGATGAATTCGGAACGCAATCGGTGGCGGGCATCGCCCGTCATCAGCGCGCGAAGACATGCCTCCCGCCCCGCATCCGTTAGCTCGTAGATCTTCTTGTTGGGCCGATTGTCTTGCTCGACCTTGCGGAAAGTGACGAGCCCCTCCGCCGCCAGCTCGGTCAAAGCCGGGTAGAGATTCGAGAGGCTGACATCGAGCAGCGTCGAGACCTCATTTTCCATGACCTTCTTGATGTCATAGCCCGTGGCAGGTCCCCCCATGAGGACACTGAGCAACAGTTCCTTGGTATTCAATCCGCGCCCTCCCCGACAGCAGATTAGAACGCTTGCAGATGGCGTTCTTTCGAGATATGCAATTTTTTATTAGGTTTTTTATACCTATAAAAAACCTTCTCATAAAAGATTGACCTATCGTGAAGCTCCTCCTCGATCTTCGCAAAAGGTCAGCATCCCTCACCACCTGATGGCCGGTTCCGGCGGAGCCGGCCGTCACCTTTCAAATCCGCCGTGAAGAATCGAGCCAAGCGGCCGAATCCATCCAAGCGGGAGGAACTAGCAAAATGACAGTATCGACAGGAACGCGGCCTGTCACGATTGAACCGGCGCTACGCAAAAGCAGCATAACCGGGACATGGGCCAGCGTGGCGGCCGCTCTCTTCGCATTCGGGGCCTTCGCTGCGTCGGACGCTTCGGCGGCGTCCTACAAATTCGGTGAAGTGAACTTCTCGATCGACACCACGATTTCCGCCGGCGCGACGATGCGCACCAGCGGCCGCGATTGCGAGCGGATATCGCTGGCGAATGGCGGTTGCGCGTCGGGAGCCAAAGCGACCGGCGTCAACTCCGACAATGGCAACCTCAACTTCGATCGCTGGGATTTTACCAACGCAATTGCTCGCGCGACGATGGACATCCAGACGACGTGGGAGAATTACGGCGCGTTCATTCGTCCCCGCGCCTATTACGACCTCGTCTATGCCAACAACAACATGCGCTTTCGCGATCTGACGTCGAGCGCCCGCGATGAACTCGCTTACGATTTCGAAATTCTCGATGCCTTCGTCTATGCGAATTACGACATCGGCAATATCCCGACATCGATACGCTTCGGCAAGCAGGCGTTGAACTGGGGCGAGAGCCTGTTCATTCCCGGCGGCATCAACGCCTTTCAAGCGATCGACGTAACGGCACTGCGCCTTCCGGGATCGGAGCTGCGCGAAGCCCTGACGCCGATGCCGATTCTCTTTGCCTCGGCCGGCGTGACTCCCAACCTCACCGTCGAGGCGTTCTGGCAGTTCGCTTACGAAGAGACAAAGATCGATCCGGCCGGATCGTTCTTTTCCACCGACGACATCGCCGGTCCGGGATCGTTGCCGGCTTACTCGGTTCCGATCGATGATAGTCAGGGAATTGCCGCCATCACCTTGCAGAGGAGCGCCGATCGCGGCCAGAACGACACCGATCAGTTCGGCGCCGCGGTTCGCTATTTTGCGCCCGATCTCGGCACCGGCACCGACTTCGGTCTATACTTTGTGCGCTACTCGAGCCGCCTGCCGTTCCTCGGCTTCCAGAACGGCCCGCGCAGCTTCGCTCAGGTCTGTAACGACCTCTTCGCCGGCCCCTGTACCACACCCGCGCAGGCCAACGCTGCCTTTGTGACCGGCGCCAACGACGGCACCTATTTCTACAACTTCCCTAGCCGCATCGACACGCTTGGCGCCAGCTTCAACACCAATGTCGCCGGTACCGCGCTCGCGGGCGAATTGTCCTTCACGCCGGACATGCCGCTTGCGATTTCGGACGCGGAACTTAATGCCTCGCAGTTCGACGGCCTGGGTGCTTCCGGCACTCTGTCCGGCGGCCTGTCGCCGCGTTGGGCGTCGATCGCACCCGCCGGCCCCGGCGAGGCGACCCTGACGCATTTCGAGCTTGAAACATGGCAGGGTCAGTTCAACACGATCACCTCGTTCTCGACCAGCGATCCAATCCCCGATCTGCTCGGCGCGCAGAGCGGCGTCTTCGTCTTCAACGGCGGCTTCGTCTACGTACCGGACGCAGGCGACTATCCGCTGAGCACCAGCGGTCGCGTTGCAGGCATCCGCAACCCGTTTGCGGCGGCGCTGCTCGCAAATGGTTCCACCGATCCGAGATATGCCACCAGCTTCTCGACCGGCTACCGGGCATTGCTGTCGGTCGACTACACCAATCCCTGGAACCTGCCGATCACGCTCAGCCCGAATATCGGCTGGCGCCACGACACGAGCGGTTATTCACCCGGCCCCATTACGGCGGGCTACGTCAAGGGGCTGAAGCAGGTCTCGCTGGGTGTCAATATCGACTACCAGAGCACCTGGCGCGGCAGCATCAGCTACGTCAACAGCTTTGGCGGCGGTTTCGAACCGAAGACGACCGACCGCGATTTCGTGATGGCGAACCTCTCGTACTCGTTCTGAACGAGCTATCGCCGTTAACCGCAAATACCAGCCCCGGAGAGCTTTGCTTTCCGGGGCTTTCCTTTGGATGTCTTTCGGCGGCTTGACGCAAGGGGATCGCTCCTGTTCAACACCACCGGAACGGAGCGATCGGCGATGACGACAGTAAAAAAAACCAAGGCGCTTGTACTTTTCTCAGGCGGACAGGACTCAACGGTCTGCCTCGCCTGGGCGCTGGCGCGCCATGAGAGTGTCGAGACGGTCGGCTTCGATTACGGCCAGAGCCATGCGGTCGAGCTTTCCTGCCGGAAAACGCTCAGGGCCGGCCTCGCCGCCCTGTCGCCTGACTGGGCGGCGCGGCTCGGCCCCGATCACACGATTTCACTCCCGGAACTTGGGACCATCAGCGAAACTGCGCTGACCCGCGAAGTTGAAATCGAAATGGGCGTGAACGGCTTGCCCACCACTTTCGTACCGGGGCGGAACCTGCTGTTTTTCACTTATGCGGCGGCGCTGGGTTACCGCCGGGGAGCGCCGGTGCTGGTCGGCGGTATGTGCGAGACCGACTATTCGGGCTATCCCGATTGCCGTGCCGACACGATCGCGACGCTCGAACGGGCTATTTGTCTCGGCATGGACCGGGAATTCAGGCTTGAAACGCCCTTGATGCGGATCGATAAAGCCGCCACATGGCAGCTCGCCGAGAAACTCGGCGGCAAGGCGCTGGTCGACCTGATTGTCGAGGAAAGTCATAGCTGCTATCGCGGCGACCGGTCGAAGCGCCACGACTGGGGCTATGGCTGCGCTGCCTGTCCGGCTTGCGAACTGCGCGCGCGCGGATATACCACTTATATGGCCAGCAAGACCTAGAGAACGAGACGATGTATTCGGTGAAGGAAATTTTCTACACGTTGCAAGGCGAAGGTGCGAATGCCGGGCGCGCGGCCGTGTTCTGCCGTTTCGCAGGCTGCAATCTCTGGTCGGGCCGCGAGGAAGATCGCGCAGCCGCGGTCTGCACGTTTTGTGATACGGATTTCGTCGGCACGGATGGCGAAGGCGGTGGCAAGTTCAAGACCGCCAACGAGCTTGCGGTCGCCATTGAGAAAACCTGGGCAAGCGGCGCGGCGCATGAACGCTTTGTCGTCTGCACGGGCGGCGAGCCGCTGCTGCAACTCGACGAAGCGCTTGTCGATGCGCTTCACGCGCGCGGCTTCGAGATTGCCGTCGAGACCAACGGCACGATCGAAGCTCCCGCCGGGCTCGACTGGATTTGTGTCAGCCCCAAGGCCGACGCCGAACTGAAACAGGTATGCGGGCACGAGTTGAAGCTCATCTATCCGCAGGAGACGGCGACACCCGATCGTTTCGAGGGTCTCGACTTCCGGCATTTCTTTCTTCAGCCGATGGACGGCACGCAAACCGAAGAGAACACGCGGGCGGCAACGGCCTATTGCCTTGCACATCCGAAATGGCGTCTAAGCCTGCAGACGCACAAAATGATCGGCATTCCATGACCCGTATCTACAAAGAGTTCCATTTCGATGCCGCGCACTTTCTTCCCTATGCGGAAGAAGGTCATCCGAACCGCCGCATGCACGGACACTCGTTTCGCGTCGTCGTGTGGTTGAAAGGCCGACCCGCGCCGGAAACCGGCATTGTGCGCCATTTCGAGGATGTCGAGCGCGAGGTGCTGGCGGTTCGCGAGAAACTCGACCATCATCTGCTGAACGAGATCGCGGGCCTCGAGTTTCCGACACTGGAACGGATCGCGGCCTGGATATGGAACAAACTCGCAAGGCCGCTGCCCGAAATCGCGCGTGTCGAGGTGCATCGCAGTTCCTGCCGCGAGGGCTGCGTCTATGACGGGCCGGAGGAGGAATGATGGCGAAAAGGCCGACAGGACTGAAACAACTCGGCAAGGCCGCGCCCCTGCCCGCCTCCCCCGACAAGGCGGTACTTGAGCGGGTCGCCAATCCGCATGCCGACACCGACTATGTGGCGCGCTTCGCCGTGCCCGAATTCACCTCGATCTGCCCCGTCACCGGTCAGCCCGATTTCGCGCATCTCGTCATCGACTATGTGCCCGGCAAATGGCTCGTCGAGTCGAAATCGCTGAAGCTCTATATGCAGTCATTCCGTAACCATGGCGCGTTTCACGAGGACTGCACGGTCGCCATCGGCAAGCGGCTTGTCGATACGCTGAAGCCGAAATGGCTGCGCATCGGGGGTTACTGGTATCCGCGCGGTGGTATCCCCATCGACGTCTTCTGGCAGAAAGGCAAGCTTCCGGCCGGCATCTGGGTGCCGGACCAGGGCGTCGAGCCCTACCGCGGGCGTGGTTAGACAGTTAACACGACATTAAGTTTTCGGGCTCTAGCCTCTGTTTGGGGGCGCGTACGCGATCGGCATTTTTCCGGCCGCGTCAACGGAGTGCTCCGACGTGTCGCATGAAATCCGGACGGCTGATCCGGAGGAGCAGCACATCCAGCGTGAGCTGGGCGCGATTTTTCGCACCTCCATTTTTCCAATTTCTATTTGCCTTGCTGCGTTGTTTGCGGTTTTCGCGGCCCTGCATTTGCTGGTGTTGCCACCCGCCCTGCGCTTTCCAATGTCCGTGCTCGCGCTGGTCAGCGCCGCAACGTCGGTTGTCGTCGGCGTCTCGATCGCACGGGAATGGGTAGCGTCCCGTTTTGCACCGCTCGCCGGTTTTGTCCTTGTCGGTCTGTGCCTGCTCAATTCCGCCATTCACATGAGCGTGATGGGTGATGAGCTCCAGTCGACGAATTTCGGTCTCCTTCTCGTCGCGACGGGTTTGTTTTTCCTGTCACGGCTTCATCTCGCCATTGCGGTCGCGTTGATCGTTGTCGTCTGGTTCACCACCGCCCTTTCCATCGGCGGCTTTCAGAACGGGAACATTCATTTCGCATCCATGATGCTTATTGCGGCGGTCATCGCCATACTCGCGCATGAGATACGGATGCGAGGCATCCGGCGTCTGATAGCCATGCGGGCGGAGGCGTCGGTGCATGAACGGAAGCTCGCCAAGGCGCTTGCCAAAGCGAAACTCGTTGTGAGAGTGGAGCGCGAGAACAAGGCCAAGACCGAGTTTCTTGCCAATATGAGTCATGAACTTCGTACCCCGCTCAATGCCGTTCTCGGATTTTCCGAGGCGATGTCGCAAGAGCTTTTCGGGCCGCTCGGTCACCGGCGCTACGTGGAATACGCGAACGACATTCACGACGCTGGCGCGCATCTCCTGTCGCTGGTGAACGATATTCTCGATCTGTCGCGCATCGAGCTTGAGGGCATGACCCTGACGACGCAGAAGATTGACTTCGCACGCGTTTGCAGCAATTGCCTTTCGATCGTCAGCGGGCGCGCCGCGCGCGGCGGCGTGCGGCTGGAATTCGAAGGAATGCCACCTTTTCCCGATATCGAAACGGATGAGCGACGGTTGAAACAGGTGCTTATCAATCTGCTGAGCAACGCGGTGAAGTTCACGCCCTCCGGCGGCTCGGTGTCGCTCGATATCGATGCCGCGCCGAACGGAGGGGCCGTCATTCGCGTCCGCGACACCGGCATCGGCATGAGCGCCCAGGAACTCGACAACGCTCTCCAGCCTTTCTGGCAGGCGGATGTCGGGCTTGACCGGTCGTTTGAGGGCACAGGCCTCGGCCTTGCGCTCGTCAATGAGCTTTTGCGCATGATGCAGGGACGGCTCGGTTTGGAAAGCGAACCGGGCACCGGGACGGTCGCCACGGTCACATTGCCGCGCCGCATTCAACCTTCCGCCCGGGCCATCGCGTGATACTGCCGGAATGACGGATCGTGAAGACCGTTTCCTTCCTCTTGCAAGTTCACGTGATTTTTATATAACTACCATTATGCCAAAAAGATCGACCATAACGCCCGACGCCGTGACATTGCAACGGCGCAGGACGGCGTGGTCGAACGCGACATGCATTGCGGTCAGCAATTCGTGCGGCTGCCGGATGTCGATCTGGATTGATGCCGGCCTGTGCGCGGATTGAAGAAGTTTAAGCCGTTCGAACTCTCCGCTTGAAATGATAGGCTCAGTTCATTGACCCGGCGCCTCCTTGCGCCGGGAAAAATGGGGGGAGATCCAAATGAGCTTCACGACATGGGGCCGCTCGACGGCCGCCCTTGCCTTGTTCGCCGCGCTTGCCGCCTGCACCAGCATGGAGCAGAAGGAAGCAATCCTGGCGCCGCAGTTCCAGAATTACGCGCATCCGAAGCCCGATCTGGTCGAAAGCTCGCCGGCGGTTGGTGCGAAGCAGACCGTCGCGCTCGACAAGATCATCTACACCGCGACATATGGGCCCAAGCATGGCGCTCGCCTTCTTGCGGACGTCAACGACGAAAATTGGGCTTTCCGTTTCACGGCTTCCAAAGGCGCTACCTTCTCCGCCTTCACGCGGGGAAAGAAGGGCGAAGCAATTTACTGCACCACCGTGCCGGTCACATACAGCGGTTTGGCGGGCAATCTGGGCGGTTGCCTGGTCGACCGGACGGGCGACGGAACTTTCGATGCGTTCTCGCGGCTCAACCAACCGCTCGACGTCTACGATCCATCCACGGGGGTCGCAGACCTCGCGTCATCCGTTCCCTACGAGATGGTGAAGATCGGCGAGCCGGAATTTCTCATCAAGATGAACGTCTATTTCGATGGCATCGAGGAAGGACAGCTTCTTCTCACCTCCGCAGGCGCGCGGACCAAGGGAGCCGATTTGCCCAAACGCAGCCTCACCTATGCGGACAAGCACCGGTTTGCCGCCAATGTGAAAGACGTGAGGGCCGATGTCGACGGCGTGACGCTGATCATCCACAGCGCAACCGCGTCGGAGATCACCTACACCGTGGAGGGTGGCGGCTTCCGGAACATCCAGTTCCTGCATCAAGGGCATCTCGCCAACATGCGCTATCCGGTCAACTAGCCGGAACAAAAGGGGCCGGCGGCTGCAACCGCGCTGTCGGCCCCACCCGACGTCCAGGGGTGCCTGCACAGCATGGCCGGTCATGTCCCCAGGTCTCGAACCGGCCAATCGGGACTTGCAGGTCTCTCCGATTTTTATATAATCACCATTATGCCAAAAAAGATTGACCATGACGCCCGCCGCCGCGACATCGCCAGAGCCGCCATCTCCGTGATCGGCGAACAGGGTATCGACAATACCCGCCTCGTCGATGTCGCCCGCGCGGCCCATGCCACCACGGGCACGATCACCCATTATTTCGAGGACAAGGACGCGGTGCTGCTCGCCGCCCTCGACCATGTCGCTCAGAACATCCTCCATATGCTGCAGCATGGCGACCAGGGGGACGATCTGGTCGACCTGGCGGCCCTCATCCTGCCCGTAGACGAGGAGCGGCTGCGCGACTGGCGCGTCTGGCTCAGCTTTTTCAGCCGCGCCATCGGCGACCCCGCCCTCGCCCGCATCAACAAGGCCTATTACGATGAATTCCGCGACGGTCTCGCCGCGATTATTCGCAAGCAACAGGCCGAGAGAAAACTCGCCGCCTCGATCGAGCCGGACATGACGGCGGACGCGATCATCTCCGTCATCGACGGCTTCTGCATCCGCGCGACGCTCGAGCGCGACGACTGGCCGCCCGAGCGCCAGAAAAAACAACTCGAAGCCATGCTGCGGCCGCTGCTGCCGCGACGCAGAAAACCCTGAGGGAGGAACCGATGCCGAAACTTCAGACGCTGCCCGCGGGCGCCTCGACCGATGAAATCCTCGACGTGCTGAAGCGCGACGGTGCGCTGATCCTGACGGGTGTGTTGAGCCGCGATGACCTCGACCAGATCCTCGCCGAGACCATGCCCTATATCGATGCAACGCCGAACGGCGCTGATGATTTCGTCGGCCACAAGACGACCCGCACCGGCGCGCTGGTCGCGCGGTCTCCGAAATGCCGCGAGCTCGTTTCCCATCCGACGATCGTCAAGGCCGCTGAAGCCTTCCTGAAACCCTTCTGCGAACGCATCCAGCTTCATCTGACGCAGGTCATCCGCATCCGCCCCGGCCAAACGAAGCAACAGATTCATCGCGACCGCTGGGCCTGGGGCACGCATCTGAAGAACGTCGAACCCCAGTTCAACACCATCTGGGCGATCAGCGATTTCACGAAGGAAAACGGCGCGACGCAGGTCTGCCCCGGCAGCCTCGACTGGGCCGACGATTATCAGCCGACTGAGGATCAGATCGGTTATGCCGAAATGCCGGCCGGCTCGGTGCTGATCTATTCCGGCGGCGTCTTTCACGGCGGTGGCGCGAACGTGTCGAACGGCGACCGCCTCGGCTTCAACATCACCTACACGCTGGGCTGGCTGCGTCAGGAGGAGAACCAGTATCTCTCCTGCCCGCCCGAAATCGCGCGCACGCTTCCGCGCGACCTGCAGGCGCTGATCGGCTATTCGATGGGCGGCTATGCGCTCGGCTATTACACGCCGCCGCTCGCCCCCGGCGAAGGCCCGGAAAGCGTGCCGCCGGAATATGCGCTCGGCTACACGGGCACGGCCATCTCCACGCTCGGCAGCGCGGAATTGCTTGAAAGCATCCGGGACGAAATCAGGGGCGAAAAGCAGTCGGCCTAGGCCGCCTTCGCCAACTCGTCGAACTTCTTGAGGCGCGCGAGCAGCGCCTCAAGCTCGCCGAGCTTCACCATGTTCGGCCCGTCGGACGGCGCATTGTCCGGGTCCTGGTGCGTCTCCATGAAGACAGCGGCGACGCCGAGCGACACGGCGGCGGTGGCGATATAGGGCACCATGCGGCGATCGCCGCCCGATGCCGTCCCCTGCCCGCCCGGCTGCTGCACCGAATGCGTCGCGTCGATCACGATGGGGCAACCGCACTGCTCCTTCATGATCGGCAGCGCGCGCATATCGTTCACCAGCGTGTTGTAGCCGAAGCTGACGCCGCGCTCGGTCGCCAGCACGTTGGGGTTGCCGGCGTCGACGACCTTGTTGACGACGTTCTTCATGTCCCAGGGCGCGAGAAACTGGCCCTTCTTGACGTTGACGACCTTACCGGTCTGCGCGGCGGCTTCCAGCAGGTCCGTCTGGCGGCAGAGGAACGCCGGGATCTGCAGCACGTCGACGGAACCCGCCACTTCCGCGCATTGCTCGCGCTCATGCACGTCGGTCAGGACAGGTACGCCGAATTCCTTTTTCAGATCCTCGAAGATCGGCAGCGCCAGTTCGAGGCCGAGCCCGCGCGTCGCGTTGCGGCTGGTCCGGTTGGCCTTGTCGAAGGAGGTCTTGTAGATGAAGCCGATGCCGAGCCGGTCCGTGATCTCCTTCACGGCGCCCGCCATGTCGAAGGCATGCTGCCTCGTCTCGAGCTGGCAGGGCCCGGCGATCAGCACGAAGGGCTTGTCGTTGGCGATTTCGA
>NZ_JBBECC010000088.1:12061-30257 GCF_040882025.1 Parvibaculum sp.
GGATGCGGATCGAAGGGTTTCGACTTCAGCTCCGGATGATACTGGACGCCAATATACCACGGGTGCTCCGGTATCTCGATAATCTCGGGCAGCAGGCCATCGGGCGAAACGCCGGACATGACGAGGCCGGCTGCCTCGATCTGATCGCGATAGGTCATGTTGACCTCATAGCGGTGCCGGTGACGCTCATTGATATGCGTGCTGCCATAGATCGCAGCGACGCGGCTTCCCTCCGCCAGCACGGCGTCATAGGCGCCCAACCGCATGGTGCCGCCGAGATCGCCATGGGCGGCGCGCTTGATGAGTTCGTTCTTGTGCATCCACTCGGTCATCAACCCGACGACCGGCTCGTTGGTCGGACCGAACTCGGTCGAGCTTGCGCCTTCGAGGCCGCCGACGTTTCGCAGCGCCTCGATCACGGCCATCTGCATGCCAAAGCAGATGCCGAAATAGGGCACGTTCCGCGTCCTGGCGAATTGCGCCGCGCGGATCTTGCCCTCGCTGCCACGCTCGCCAAAGCCACCCGGCACCAGAATGCCGTTGACGTCTTCGAGATAGAAAGCCGTGTCCTCGGTGTCGAAGACTTCGGACTCGACCCATTTAACGTTGACGCGCACCTTGTTGGCGATGCCGCCATGCACCAGCGCTTCGGAGAGCGATTTGTACGCGTCCTTGAGGCCGGTGTACTTGCCGACAATGGCGATCGTCACATCGCCTTCCGGCTCGCGAATATTGTGCGTGATGGTCTGCCACTTGGCGAGATCCGGTTCGGCGGCGTTCCTGATGCCGAAAACGACCAGCACTTCGGCGTCGAGCCCTTCCATGTGGTAGGCGTGCGGGACGTCATAGATCGTGTCGACATCCATCGCCTCGATGACGGCGCTTTCGCGCACGTTGCAGAACAGCGCGATCTTGCGCCGCTCGTCCTTGGGGATCGGGCGGTCGCAGCGGCACATCAGAATATCGGGCTGGATGCCGATCGAGCGCAGCTCCTTCACCGAGTGCTGCGTCGGCTTCGTCTTCATCTCGCCGGCCGAGGGAATGAATGGCAGCAGCGTCAGGTGGATGAAACAGGTCTGGCCACGGTCAAGTTCATTGCCGAGCTGGCGGATCGCCTCGAAGAACGGCAGGCCCTCGATGTCGCCAACCGTGCCGCCAATCTCGCAGAGCACGAAATCGACATCGTCGTTGCCCGACAACACGAATTCCTTGATGGCGTCGGTCACATGCGGGATCACCTGCACCGTGCCGCCGAGATAATCGCCGCGGCGCTCGCGGGCGATGATGTCCTGATAGATGCGGCCGGTGGTGATGTTGTCGGCGCGGCTCGCCGGCACGCCGGTGAAGCGTTCGTAATGGCCGAGGTCGAGGTCGGTCTCCGCCCCGTCGTCGGTCACATAGACCTCGCCGTGCTGGATCGGCGACATCGTGCCCGGATCGACATTGAGATAGGGGTCGAGTTTCCTCAAGCGCACGGAATAGCCGCGCGCCTGCAGGAGCGCGCCGAGCGCTGCGGAAGCGAGACCCTTGCCGAGGGAGGAAACCACGCCGCCGGTGATGAAGATGTACCGCGTCATGGGCCCCTAGATTACACCAAGCAAAACGATTCGGAGCGGCAAAGGCAGCTCCGCCGAAAAATAGTCTGGCCGGGGCAGATCAACCCGAACCGCTCGAAATCGGCTTATTCAGCCCGCGGCACGCTCGGCTCCGCCGGCTCGGCCGGTTCCGGCGTGACCGGGGCCTCCTCGGTCGGCGCGGGCGAGAAGTCGGAGCCCAGCGGCGCCGGTACCTGCGGCAGATTCTCGTCGGAAAGCTCCTGCGGCAACGGCGCCACCCGGTCGAGCACCGAGTCGGCCGAACCGCCGCGCGAGGCGAGGATGCCGAGCACCAGACTTGTGGTCATGAACATGGCGGCGAGAACGGCCGTTGTCCGGGTCAGCATATTGCCGGCACCGCGGCTCGACATGAAGCCGTCGCCGCCGCCGCCGATCCCGAGCGCACCACCCTCGGAGCGCTGCAGCAGCACGGATGCCACCAACGCTACCGCGATCATCAGATGAACAATGAGAATGATGGTCGCCATGATGCTCCGCGCGGTCCGAATTCTTGCCAAAAGGATCAACCCGCCCGGTCTTGCCGGGCCGAGCCAGTCGCGGGCGCGTTGTAACGCATGAGAGCGCCGGTTTCCAGCCCTGCCGGCGGAATAGACGTCAGGCCGCCGTTTGCCGGTAAAGCGCCGGTGGCCCGCCCGGCATGCGGCAAGGACGATGACCGAAAGTCTCAGCCTTTCTTCTTCAGACTATACTGGAAGATTCGGGTTGAAGGCCCCAGTTTCTTTACTATTTCAGCACATGGCCAGTTGCACAGCTGCGCGTCCGCTCGGCCTCGCGGCGGCGGGCGTCGGCGTCATTCTCTAAGCAGGGATGGTCTGGCCGGCGGTCGCCGGTTAACCGAGCTGGCCTTCGCGGACCATGCGCTCATGGCCATCGGCGACGCTCTTGATGCGGTACTGATAATCGATGCCTTCGGAGGGGAGCTGGCGCAGCACCACATAGCGACCGCGCGCGGTCGGCGGATAGGAACCGCCGGGGCTGAACTCGACCGTCTCGCCGATATCGAATTTATGCTTCTGCGTCGTCATTCCGCGGAACCTTCTTCAGGCGCGGCATCATTGCCTTCGCCGGACGCCTTGCGGAGTGCGGCTTTTTCCTCGCGCTCCTTCAACTTCAGTTGCGCTTTCGCGGCCTTGGCCCGGTTGCGCTCGGCACGTTCGTGATTGTAGTTCGGCTTGAAAGCCATCCGGTTCTCCGTTTTGGCGGATTTATTTCCGGCCGGCGCGGTCGATCGATTTGACGCGGCCTCTGGGTCTGCCGGATTTCTCGGCGATCTCGCGGTCCTGCGCCTCGATGATCGCACGCGCGGTCGCGGTGTCCTTGACGCCTTCGAGTTCGGCCGTCGGGACTTTCCGGTTCGAGCTCAGCGAGCCGTCTTCATAGACGACGTTGAACATCAGGAAATCGCCGTCCATCGGCTTCTTGCGCGCCATGCCCCGCTCCGAAAAAGAAAAGGGGCGCCGAAGCGCCCCTCCGTATATTAGGCCGAGCGCAGATTCGCGGCCGAAACCTTGCCGCTGCGCTGATCGGTCTCGAGATCGTAAGCGATCTTCTGGCCTTCGTTGAGCGTGCTCATGCCGGCGCGTTCAACCGCGGAAATGTGGACGAAAACGTCCTTGTCGCCGCCGTCCGGCTGGATGAAGCCGAAACCTTTTTGACCGTTGAACCACTTAACTGTTCCGTTCGCCATAGTTGGCATTCCTTCGTGTGTTGAGATAGTGCCGCCGTCGCACGCGCGACTAACGGATCAAACTTTGCGGGATCGGGAAAGACAGGTCCGGCGCTCGATCGCGAGCGTGGAGAGCAGCCGAACCAGTAAAATTCGATTTTGCGTATATAGGCGCTTCGCGGGAAACTTACAAGGAATATAAGAAAACCGCAGAGTTCAGCGCCTATCTTCAGCAATAAGTTGAAATAATTCCCCAGAAATCGCCAGCCCGGAGGCTCGCGCCGCCGACCAGCGCGCCGTTGACGTTCGGCACCGCCATCAGCTCGACCGCATTCGAGGGCTTCACCGAGCCGCCGTAAAGGATCCGCATCTTTGCGCCTTCGCTGCCGAAGCGCGTTTCGAGCGCCTTGCGGATCGCCCCATGGACCTTCGCCACATCGTCCGCCGTCGGCGTGCGGCCGGTGCCGATCGCCCAGACCGGCTCATAAGCGACGACGGTCATCTTCGCGGTCGCGGCGTCGGGCAGCGACCCTTTCAATTGGCTCTTGATGATCGTGAGCGTCTTGCCGGCGTCTCGTTCGGCTTCGGTTTCACCGACACAGACAATGGCGGTGAGGCCTGCCCGATGCGCCGCTTCGGCCTTGGCCTTCACAATGGCGTCGGTCTCGTTGTGATCGGCGCGGCGCTCCGAATGGCCGACAATCACATATGTGGCACCGGCATCCTTCAACATCTCGGCAGAGATGTCGCCGGTATGGGCGCCCGACGCTTTCGCGTGACAGTCCTGACCACCGATGGCGATCTTCGAACCGCGCGCGACTTCCCTTGCGGCCGCGATCAGCGTTGCCGGCGGACAAAGCAGTATCTCGCAGGCCGGCTTCTTCTTGCCATCGAGCTTCATGGCCAGCGCGACCACTTCCTTCCGCGCGGCCGTCAGGCCGTTCATCTTCCAGTTGCCCGCCACCAGCGGTTTGATGCGCGCCGCCATTTGTCCTGCTCCACCGCGTTTGAATCGTTGCGCCCCGTTTACCAGAGCGCCGTCGCGGCGCCAACTACGGCCACCTGCGTGAAATAGAACACAGGTGCGACAAAATTCACCATTGCCATGATTATTCAATTGGCAAGTAAACGACTCAGGCGTAGCTTGCGCGCCATGACAAAGCACCTCATGCAATGGGCCTTCGGGGCCACCGTACGAAACTACTCGCCTTCGGGGCCGGGTCGATTGCGCGCGCGCTGATTAAGCCCGCTAAATCGACACTTTAGAGCCCCATCTCACCAGATCGGGGCTCTTGTGTTTTCAGGGTTCCGGTCCGCAAAGCCACCGCGTTACCGGAGTTCCATCATGCCTCATCAATACTTCACCGAGCTTCCCCGGCGTGTCAGTCGATGTTCCGCTCCCGGATCGATCCGGGCGCCGGAAATCCATGGCCTGCCTCACCCGTAAGACTTCACCCGTCGAACGGTAGCGGGCGCGGCGACGCGCGCCGGGTCTCGCGAATACTTTGAAACGACTTGCCACTTTCTTCGCATCGCGAAGAGAGAAGGAGAAGACTCATGACTACGTTTACCGACCGCGCGACATTGCGACCGGCCCTGTGGCTCGCCCGTAACGCCCGGACGGCGGGTGTCGGGGCGGCCTTTGCCGCCTTCCTCACGCTCGCGCTCCGGACCCGTCCGCCCGACGATCTGCTGGAGGCGCTTGTCGTCATCGTACCGGCGCTTCAGGCGGGTTTCTTCGCCTTCATCGCGGCCGTCGCGGCGGAGGACCGCGACGCGCAGGCCAGCGCCACGACCTTGCGCGATATCGTCTTGTGGTTCGGGGCGAGCTTCATCGTTATCTGGCTCCTCGTCGTCTTCACGCGGGTCAGCATCGATGCCTATGTGCGGTTTGGCGTGCCGCCGATGATCGGCCACACAGTGTGACAGCCGCAAGCGGATCGCGGGGCCCGTTTTCCCAAGAAAATCAAGCCGGAAGCCGCCGCGATCCGCTTGCGGGGGCCGGGCCTCGCACCTATCATGCCGCCCTCTCGAACGGGGGCGGCGCACCGCCCTTGTGGCTCAGGAACGGAAAGACCGGACATGCTGGACGCACTGCGAAGAAACGCCTCAGGCTGGGTTGCCAAGGTGCTGATCGGCCTTCTGGTCGCCAGCTTCGCCGTGTGGGGCATCAATGACATCTTCACCGGCTATGGCGGCGACACGGTGGCCTCCGTCGGCGGCGAGAAAGTCGACGCCATGGCCTTCCAGCGCGAGCTGCGAACCGAAATGGACCGGTTCGGCCAGCGCCTCGGCCAACCGGTCACGTTGGAGATGGCGCGCCGCTTCGGGGTCGATCGCATGGCGCTGTCGCGGCTGATAAGCCTCGCCGCGCTCGACGGTGCAACACAGCAGTTGGGTCTCACGGTGGGCGACGAGACGGTCGGTGCGAACATCCTCAGCGACCCCGCCCTTCACGGCCCCTTCGGCAGCTTCGATCGCGACCTGTTCCGCCAGGCACTACAGAACCAGGGCGTTACCGAAGAGCGTTTCATCGAGCAGCGGCGCAAATATCTGGCGCGGCGCCAGCTCATCGACGTCCTCGACACGGGCATTGCCGCGCCGGATGCGTTGGTTGCCGCTATCGGCCGCTTCCAGGAGGAAACCCGCACCGTCGGTTACATCATTCTGCCGCCGGCCCTTGCCGGCGATATCGGCGAGCCCGACGAGGAAACGGTACAGGCCGTTTATCAGGCCGGCGCGTCGGCTTTCACCCTGCCCGAAACCCGCGACTTCAGCATCATGGTGCTGGAGCCGGAGGACATCACCCACACAGTGACCATTTCAGACGAGGAACTTGCGCTTGCCTTCGAACAGCGGCGCGGCGACTACGACACGCCAGAGCGGCGCGACATTCTGCAGATCCCGTTCGGCACCGAGGCGGCCGCCCGCGCGGCTCATGAAAAACTCGTTGCGGGT
The DNA here is from genome assembly GCF_040882025.1 of Parvibaculum sp. Taxonomy (GTDB): domain Bacteria; phylum Pseudomonadota; class Alphaproteobacteria; order Parvibaculales; family Parvibaculaceae; genus Parvibaculum. Next base: position 18,302 of record NZ_JBBECC010000088.1, read on the forward strand.
ACGTCGGTGTCCGCCGTCGTCGGCGATCTCGGCCTTTCCATGGCCGATGTCGAGCTCGGAACGGTCACGCGCCAGGCCCTCCTGTCGGAGGAACTCGCGGCGGCGGCCTTTGCCACCGGCGAAGGCAAGTTCAGCGAACCGGTGCAGAGCCCGCTCGGCTGGGCCATTCTGCATGTCCGCAAGATCGAACCAGAAAAGCTGGTGAACCTCGACGAGGTCAAGGACGAGTTGCGCACCACGCTCGAACTCGAGATCGCGCGCGATCAGGTCTACGACATCCAGAACGCCATCGAGGACGACCGCGCCGGCGGTGCATCGCTGGAGGACGTCGCCGAGCGCCACGATCTGACGGTACGCCAGATCGCGGGCGTCACCGCCGACGGCAAGACGCGGAGCGGCGATCCGGTCGAACTGCCCGACCTGCCCGAACTGCTCAAGATTGTCTACGAAACCGAAGCCGGCGATGCGGCGCCGCCGCACAGCACAAGCGACGGCTATTACTGGGTGCATGTCGACAGCATCGAGCCGCCGCTTCTGCGTCCGCTCGACGAGGTGCGCGGCGAGGTCGTCCGGCTGTGGCAGGAGCAATCGCGTGGCGCGGCGCTGACCGAGCGCGCCGAGGCTCTGGCCGAACGTGCGAACAAGGGCGAAAGCTTCGAGGCGATCGCCAGCGAGCTCGGCCGCGCCGTGCTGACCGCACCCGGTATGCGGCGCCATGGACAGAGCGACACGTTCTCGCGCCAGGCCGTGACCAAGGCTTTCGCCACGCCCGAAGGCGGCGTGACATGGGGTCCGGTCGGCGTCGGCGATGGCCTCGTGCTGATGCAGATCAGGGAAGTCCGCGATCCGGAGCTCGATCCCGCCTCCGAGGCATATGCCAGGACGCGCGAGGGCCTGCTCGACTCGATCCGGGCTGACATGATCCAGACCTTCATTACCGGCTATCAGAACGAACTCGGCGTCGACGTCAATACGCGCCTGCTGCAGCAACTGACGGCGACGGATAGCGGTCAATGATCTCGCCGTCCTTCGACGCCTTCGAGCGTGTCCATGCGACCGGCGCGGCGCAGGTCGTCTACCGGCGTCTCGTCGCCGATCTCGACACGCCGGTTTCGGCAATGCTGAAAATCGCCGACGGCAAACCGAACAGCTTCCTGCTGGAATCGGTCGAGGGCGGCGATGCGCGCAACCGCTATTCGATCATCGGCCTCAATCCCGATGCGATCTGGCGCACCCGGGGCGACGCTTCGGAGATCAACCGCAAGGCGCGGTTCGACGATGCCGCCTTCGAACCCTGCACGGGCGGCGCGCTGGCGTCCTTGCGCGCCTTCATCGAGGAAAGCCGCATCGACCTGCCGGAAGACCTGCCGCCGATGGCCGCCGGCGTGTTCGGTTACATGGGCTACGACATGGTGCGGCTGATGGAGCGCCTGCCGGACGAGAACCCCGATGCGCTGGGCCTCCCGGACGGGCTTTTCGTGCGGCCGACGATCATCGCCGTCTTCGATTCCGTGAAGGACGAGGTGACGCTGGTGACGCCGGTGCGTCCCGAACCGGGTGTCAGCGCAAAGGCCGCCTATGCCCGCGCCGAGGAACGCCTCAACGACATCGTCGCCGATTTCGACCGCGCGCTGATCCACGCGCCGCAGCAACTCGACGTCGACGCATTGGCCGAACCGACATCGAACACGCCGAAGGCGCATTATTTCGGCATGGTCGAGCGGGCGAAGGAATATATCGCCGCCGGCGACATCTTTCAGGTCGTGCTGTCGCAGCGTTTCGAGACGCCCTTCACGCTGCCGCCCTTCTCGCTTTACCGCGCGCTGCGCCGCATCAACCCCTCGCCCTTCCTCTATTTTCTCAATTTCGCCGATTTCGCCATTGTCGGATCGAGCCCGGAAATCCTGGTCCGCGTGCGGGACAACCGCGTCACCATCCGCCCGATCGCCGGCACGCGCCATCGCGGCAAGACCCGCGCCGAGGACGAGGCGATCGGCGAGGAATTGCTGGCCGACCCGAAGGAGCGCGCCGAACATCTGATGCTGCTCGATCTCGGCCGCAACGATGTCGGCCGCGTCTCGAAAATCGGTTCGGTCGAGGTGACCGAGAAATTCGCGCTGCAGCTGACCTCGCACCTGATCCACATCGTCTCCAATGTCGAGGGCGATCTCGACCCGGCTTACGACGCGATCTCGGCGCTGGTCGCCGGCTTCCCGGCCGGCACGGTCTCGGGCGCGCCCAAGGTCCGCGCCATGGAGATCATCGACGAGCTGGAGCTTGAAAAGCGCGGGCCTTATGCGGGCTGCGTCGGCTATTTCTCGGCCGCCGGCGAAATGGATACCTGTATCGTGCTGCGCACCGCCATCGTGAAAGACGGCAAGATGTATGTGCAGGCCGGCGGCGGCGTCGTCGCGGATTCAAGCCCGCAAGGCGAATACGAGGAAAGCGTCAACAAGGCGAAAGCCCTCTTCCGCGCGGCGGATGAAGCCGTGCGTTATGCTTCGCAGGCCGGCAAGCGGCAGTAGCTACCTCTCCCCCGCCTTCACATGCTCCGGCCGTGCGCCGAGGCCGACGGCGTAGCCGGGAATGCGGCGCAACAGCGGAAAGCGATTCAGCAGTTTCAACGGCAGCGGCGGCGCGATGTCGCCTGTCGCCCGCAGCGTCGGTCCGATGAAAAAGCGCTGCGCAAAAACCTGAACGGCCTGCGTCACGCGCGTCGGAAACAGGCGGCGGCGCTGCACGGCGCGCAAATCCTCAAGTGTCACCGTACCGTCCCGCAGCGGTTCGGCCAGAAGGTTCGCCGCCGCCACCGCATCCTGGATCGCGAGATTGATGCCGACGCCGCCCACCGGCGACATCGCATGCGCCGCATCGCCGATGCACAAGAGGCCTGCCCGCGCCCATTCGCGCAGGCGGTCGACCTTGACCGTCAGCAGCTTCACATCGTCCCAGCTTGCGAGTTCATCCATGCGGTCCGCGGCGAAAGGCAGTATCCGCGCAATGCCGGCGCGGAAGGCGTCGAGACCCTTCGCCTTCACCGCGTCGAAGGCGCCCTTCGCGATGACGAAAGCGCATTGCCAGTAGTCGCCGCGGTCGATGGTGACGACGAAATGCCCGGCACCGATACGGAAAAGCGTTTCCGACGGATCGCCGGCGCGCCGCGGCAGCCGCATCCACAACACGTCCATCGGCGCGCCGAAGTCGCGCACCGTGAGTCCCGCCCGCTCGCGCACGACCGAGCCGCGCCCGTCGGCACCGATGACGAGAGCCGCGCGGATGTCGAGCGGGCCGTCAGGCGTCGCCGCGCGCAGGCCCGCGACGCGGCCCTCCTCCTCGATCAGCCCCGTCACTTCCGTTTCCATGCACAGGTGAAACCCCGCATGGCGCCGCCCGGCCTCGGCCAGGAAATCGAGGAAATGCCATTGCGGCATGAAGGCGATGAACTTGCAGCGCGTCGGCAGATGCGAGAAGTCGGCGGCCTTCAGCATCGCACCGCCGATCTCGACGCCAGCCTCGCTCATCGTCTGATGCGGGCGGGACAGCAATTCGTCGAGCAGGCCGAGCTCATGCATCACCTCCAGCGTCGAGGGATGGATCGTGTCGCCGCGAAAGTCGCGCAGGAAATCGGCATGCTTTTCGAGCACCGTCACGTCGATGCCGGCGCGGGCCAGCAACAGGCCGAGCATCATCCCCGCCGGCCCGCCGCCAGCAATCGCGCAAGTGGTGGTGATTTCCATGAATCCTCCGCCGCCGAGCCTAGCGGCTGCGGCATAGGCGGGAAAGCGGCGACTTCGGCTCGTCCTAGAAGGCGAAAGAGAAGCCCGCCCCCAGCGCAAGCCCTCTTTCGCCCTCCCCCCGGAGGTTGGTGTCGACGACGTCGAGCGCCAGGCCGAACGTGCCGGCACCCGTTTCGGCGAAATACTCGAACCGCGCTTCGACGGGAAGCGCGCGGCCGTCGAAAGCCGACTGGCGCTCGGCATAATTGACCGTGCCGTCGAATTCGCGTCCGACCGGCACGCGCGCCGAAACGGTACCGCCGGTGATCTGAAGCGGCTTCACCAGCGAGAAGCGGAACAGGCTGTTCTCGTGAAGGACGTTCTTCGCGGCAAATGTCGCGCCGTAATGATCCGCCGTCCAGCCGTCGGCCGCGTCGAAGAGCGATCCGGCGGTGCCGTAGCTGTCGATGCTGGCGCGCGTATAGAAGGCGCCGATCGAATAGTTCTCGTTGAGGTCGCCCGCGAGGTTCATGCCCTGAAATTGCGTCAGCGCCTGTTCGCCGAGCGAGAAGGCGCCGCCCGACTCGATGCCGGCGACGGTGCCGCGCTCATGCAGCGCCGCATAGGAGGCGCCCAGCGACCAGCCCTCGGCGATCCTGTAGGAAAGCCCGAGCGCGGCAAAGCGGCTGTCATCATTGGTCTCGCCGCTGTTCTCGAGAAGAACCGGCGCATAAGGATCCTCCGTCCGCTCCTGCGCCGTCATGCCGAAGAAGGTGGCGTCCAGCCGGTCGGAGAGCGGCGCGCGGAAACTCACCGACATGGCGTTGTCGAACAAGGCGCCGGCCTCGCCGAGCGAGGAGAACATGACCTGCGAGAAGCGCTGCGGCGCGGCGGCGCGGTTGGCCGATGGCAGTTCCGCCAGAAAGATTTCAGGCGCGCCAAGACCGACATTGAGCTCGTATCCGTCGGCGATCATGTGAATGGCGGATGTCGGCTGGCCGTCAAGGCCCGTCGCCGTCCAGGCCAGGACCGCCCGGTCGGCATCGTCGAAATTCATCGTCTCCTGGCGCGAAACGAGACCGAGCACCGCCAGGCCCCGGCGCGACAGCGGGCGCGACGCGGGTTCGGTCAGGCTCGCGGCATCGGTTTCGAAGGGACGTCCAAAAGCGTCGAACACCACCAGCCCGTCCAGCAGCGACGGGTCGCCGACGCCCCGGCGCGAAAATCTGGAACGCCGCAGCCTTGACGGCTGTGCGATTTTGGCCGACGTGACTTTCGCACCCGTCGCGACGGTGGTGACGCCGACCGGCGCCAGGGCCGCCGGGACGTTGAGCAGGCCCCAGCCATAGACGCCATCGACGCCCGGGGCGCCGAGATCGGTCGCCGATTCCTTGATGATCGATGCGATCTTCGTCGGCGACAGCGCCACATTCTTGTTGAGACCGTCCTCGGCGATCAGCGCGACGGCGCCCGCGACATGCGGCGCGGCCATCGATGTTCCCGACGCCCATGCCAGTCTTTGATCCGGATAGTCGGAAAGAATGTCGCGGCCCGGCGCGACGATAAAGAAGTTCGAAACCTTCGCGCTCGCCGGGCAATGCGTTCTCGAGGCGATGCAAGCGTTACCGGGCCTGTTGGAGAAATTCGAGATCGTATTGTCCGCATCGACACTGCCGACGATCAGCAAATGCGCGAGATTGTCGCCCGACCTGCCGAAATGGTGTTCATAACGCGCATTGGTGCCGTCATTGCCGGCGGCCCGCACGATGACAAAATCCGGTTTGTAATCGGTGAAGAAGGCCAGCTCTCCGTCCATGAAAACGTCGCCCGGGAGTGTCGGGCCGTAGCTCATGTTCACGGCCTTGATATTGGCGCCGCGCGAATTCTGTAACAGGACATTGTCGAGCGCGGCGCGGCCCAGATCTGGGGGCACCCAACCATCGTCGTCGAAGACGGTATAATTGTGGAGCCAGGCCCCCGGTGCGACACCGGCAATACCGGCATCGTTTGCCGCGCCGAGCGCGATGCCGGAAACATGCGTGCCGTGAAAATCGAAGAAGGTGTAGGTGCCGGGGTAGTAGCGGGTCGTCCTTTTGCCGGCGAGGTCGACATGGTTGAAATCCGCCAGCGAATCGAACACGGCAATGCCGACGCCGGCGCCTGTCAGCGTTTGGTGCAACGTCTCCGTCACGCCGATCTGGATGAGATTATTCTGGTATATCGGCGAATATTCGTAGGTCGCCGCGGTCGCCGCGAAAGCCACGCACGAGGCCGTCAATCCCGCCGCGATGGCTGCGATCCGGGTCCGGGTCATGGGCTTACCCTCCTGGTCCTGCGGTCCGGCCCCTCCGGCATACCGCGGTCACCTCCGTTATCGCCCTTGCGTCCTCAATGGACGGTTAATACTCCGTTGCAAACCTTATCGACCGCGCACACGGGCGGGCCCGGTCCCTTGCTTCTTCCGATATGCCGGGGACGGATCAATGTACCCCATTCCATAACCCCGACCAAATCGATTCTCGCGCGGACGGGAAGCCCACCAGGCCGTCTCGCCGCTCAGGGCGTCAGCACCACCTTCATCACATTGTCGAGCTTGCCGTCGAAAATCCTGTAGGCCTCCGCGCCCTCGCTCAGCGACATGCGGTGGGTGATGAATTTTTCCGGCGTCAGGCGGCCCGCCTGCACGAGCGGAATCAGTTCCGGCCAATGGCTCTGCACGAAGCAGCCGGCGACACGGAAGGTGAGCGACTTGTTGAAGGCGGTCCAGAGCGGATATTTGAAGGCCTGGTTCTGGTTGGCGCCGAAGACCGAGATGCTGGCATTGCGGCCCGCGACGGCGATGGCAAGTTCGATGGTCTTGTCGATGCCGACGGCTTCTACCGAACATTCGACCATGGCGCCGTCGGTCGCGTCGCGGATCTCCTCGACGGCGGTGGCGGGCTCGAGCGGGATCGCGCCGAGCGCCGCCGCCGCGTCGCGGCGCTCCTTCACGAGGTCGATGGCGAAGACGCGTGCGGCGCCGAGCACGAAGGCGGATTGCACGGCCATGAGCCCGATGGGACCGAGGCCGACAATGGCGACCGTCTTGCCGGGGCCGATATCGGCGTTCTTCGCGCCCATATAGGCGGTCGGCAGATTGTCGGTCAGCAGCAGCGCCTGATCGGCCGTGAGGCCGTCGGGAATGCGCGTCACATTATTGTCAGCCCAAGGCACAGCGATGCCTTCGGCCTGACAGCCCTGCAGGTTTTTACTCAGGCCGTAGCAGCCCCAGAGCTGCTTGTGGCATTTGGCGGGCGTGCCCGCGCGGCAGGCCGGGCAGCGCCCGCAGCCACCGGAGCGGACGGCGGCCGACATCATCACCGCGTCGCCCACCTTCAGCGTCTTCACGTCGCGGCCGACTTCCACCACTTCGCCGACCGCTTCATGGCCGACGCAATAGCCGGTGTCGGGGGAGAAACCGTTGCCGTGATAGATGTGGAGATCGCTGCCGCAAATGCCGCAGCTCTTCATCTTCACGACGGCGCCGTCCTGTCCCATCAGAACGGGGTCGGGAAAGTCCTCGTAGCGGATGTCTCTCTCGCCGTGATAGCCGAGCGCTTTCATTTCGTTTGCTCCAGGTCAGGAAAGGATCAAGCCGCCATCGACGATGAGGGTCTGCCCGTAAATGTAGGAAGAAAGCGGCGAGGCGAGGAAGAGCGCCGCGCCCGCCATGTCTTCCGGGGTGCCGAGGCGGCCGGCGGGAATGCCCTGGATCGCCATTTCGCGGCGCTGCGGATTTTCCGTCGTGACCTTGGTGAGCTTGGTGTCGACGAGGCCGGGGGCGATGCCGTTGACGCGGATGCCGTCGCTCGCCCAGGCCTCGCCCAGCGTGCGGGTGAGGCCGATGGCGCCGGTCTTGGAGGCATTGTAGGCGGGGTTGCCGCGCGTCGAATGGAAGCCTGCCGTCGAGCTGACCGTAATCAGCGCGCCCTTCGCGGCGGCCAGCATGTCGTGGAACTTGATCGCGCAAGCCATGAGACTGTTCAGGTTGACGTCCATCACCTTCTGGAAGCCGTCCATCTTGAATTCGCCGCGCTTGTAGATCACCGTGCCCTGGCAAAGCACGAGGATGTCGAGTTTCGCGAAAGGAGGCTTGTAAGCCTCGATGGCGTCGAAATCGGCGACATCCATATGGGCGTAGTGAAGACCCTTGAGGTCGGAGCCTTCGGCGCCGTCATAATCCTTCGCGCTCGCCCGCGTGCCCCAGACATGCACCTCGGCGCCGCGTGTGCGATAGGCATGGGCGATGCCGTTGCCGATGCCGCTGGAACCGCCGACGACCAACGCCACCTTGCCCGAGAAATCCAGATCCTTCATGCCGCTTCCCCACTTTCTTCTTTCGTCTTGTTCGTTTCAGCCGATCCAGCGCAGCGCGCGTTCGAAGAGGCCGACCGTGCTGGCGTGGAGCTGGTCGCCGGTTTCCTTCGGCGCCTTGCCTTCGCCGGCGCGCGCATGGGTGCCTTCGAGAATGATGCCGAGCTTGTAACAGGCGAGCACGCCGTACCAGCCGATATGGCTCATGTCGCGCGAGCTGCGCGCCGCATAATGCGCGACGAGTTCGTCCGCCGACGGAAAACCGTCCCAGGGCTCGACGCCGACAGCGCCGCTGCCCTTTTGCGGCGCGCCTTGCGGCCATGTCGCCAGAAGCCAGCCGAGATCGAGCAGCGGGTCGCCGATGGTGGTCAATTCCCAATCGACGATGGCGGCAAGTTCCGGCCCGTCATGGCGGTACATGACATTGGCGAGGTGGTAGTCGCCGTGAATGATGCCGGGCTGAAAATCTTGCGGGCGGTTCGCCTCGAGCCAGCCTGCGACTTTCGCGACACCGGGAATGCCGTCGGGGCCCGGCCATGACGGAAACTCGCGATAGCTTTCGAGCTGCGCCTGCCAGCGCGCGACCTGACGCTCCAGATAATTGTCCGGCTTGCCGAAGCCCGCGAGGCCCACTTTCTCGTAGTCGACAGCGCCGAGCGCGGTGATGCCTTCGACAAGGGAGAGGCCCATGCGGTGACGAATGGCCGGGTCACCCGCATGGAGCGCGGGCAGACCCACTGTCGGGTTGAAGCCCTCGATCGGTTCCATCAGATAGAAGGCGGCGCCGATGACGTCCTCCTGCGGACAGGCGGCGATCAGGCGCGGATGCGGCACATCGGTATCGGCGAGCGCGGCCAGCATGCGCGCCTCGCGGCGCATGGTCTCGTTCGAGTTCTTGCGGAGATGGGGCGGCGGGCGGCGCAGCACGTAAGCGCGGCCCGCGCGGGTGAAGCGCAACAGGATGTTCTGCGTGCCGCCGCCGAGCAGCGTCGCATCGGCAAGGGCGCCGGCGCCCAGCCCCTGCCCGTCCATCCAGCCGGCCAGCGCTGCGAGGTCGATCGGGATTTCCTCCGCCATAGCCTGTCACCTCCCCGGCATCGGCCGATCCGGGCTTATCACAAGCGAACACGCTTCTCCAACAAGGCAGCGGGCCGCCCGCCCGCACGGCGCAAAGACGCAACGGAAAGAGATGCGGAGCGCGGGCGGTGTCGCGAATACGGTCTCGTCCTCGAATGAGGGTCCGGCTGGAAAGCTGCTGTGTCTTGCCCCGGCAGGCCCCGAAAGCCTATATAAAGCCCTGCGTGGCCTGCCCGTCCGGCAGGCTGCCCCCAAGGGTCCGGCCATGTTGCTCCTGATCGATAATTACGACAGCTTCACCTACAACCTCGTCCATTTCCTGGGCGAGCTGGGGGCGGAGGCGCGCGTCCATCGCAACGACAAGATCACGGTCAACGAGGCGCTGGCCGCCGCGCCGCAGGCCATCGTTCTCTCGCCCGGCCCGTGCGACCCGGACAAGGCCGGCATCTGTCTCGATCTCATCCAGGCCGCCGCCGCCCACCGCATCCCGCTTTTCGGCGTCTGTCTCGGCCATCAGGCCATCGGTCAGGCCTTCGGCGGCAAGGTCGTGCGCGCGCCGACCCTGATGCATGGCAAGCTCAGCGCCATTCATCATGGCGGCAAGGGCGTCTTTCGCGGCCTGCCGAGCCCCATCGAGGCAACGCGCTACCATTCGCTGACCGTCGCGCGCGAGAGCTTTCCCGATTGCCTTGAAGTCACCGCCTGGACCGATGATGGCGTCATCATGGGCGCGCAACACAAGGAGCTGCCGATCCACGGCGTCCAGTTCCATCCCGAAAGCATCGCGTCCGAACACGGCCACGACATCCTGCGCAACTTCCTGCAGATCGCCGGCGTCAACACACGCGAGCTGGCGTGAGGGGGCGATTGCGGCCATGACCGATCTCAAATCGACAATCGCGCATCTGGCCGACGGCAAGACGCTCGACCCGACCGAGGCGCGCGCGGCCTTCGAGACCGTCATGTCCGGCGAAGCGACGCCGGCGCAGATCGCGGCCTTCCTGATGGGGCTTCGCGTCCGCGGCGAGACCGTCACCGAGATCACGGCGGGCGCCACCGTCATGCGCGAGAAGATGCTGCGTGTCACGGCGCCGCGCGAGGCGATCGACATTGTCGGCACCGGCGGCGACGGCGCGGGCACATACAACATCTCGACCGCCACCGCGCTGGTCGTCGCGGGTTGCGGCGTGCCGGTCGCCAAGCATGGCAACCGCAAGGCCTCCTCGCTGTCGGGCACGGCCGACGCGCTGGAAAGCCTCGGCGTCAAGCTCGACATCGGCCCCGCCGTCATCGCGGATTGCATCGACCGGGCCGGCATCGGCTTCATGTTCGCGCAGGCGCATCATGCGGCGATGAAGCATGTGGCGCCGGTGCGCGGCGAACTGGGCATCAAGACGATCTTCAACATGCTGGGGCCGCTTTCCAATCCGGCGCTGGTCAAGCATCAGCTTCTCGGCGTCTTCGACGCCAAATGGGTCGAGCCCTTCGCCGAAGCGCTGCGCAATCTCGGTTCCGAAAGTGCATGGGTGGTTCACGGGCATGACGGCCTCGACGAATTGACGACGACCGGTCCGAGCACTGTCGCCGAACTCAAGGGCGGCGAAATCCGCGTCTTCGAGGTGACGCCGGAGGAAGCGGGCGTCAGGCGCGCGACCGCCGATCAGCTCAAGGGCGGCGATCCGTCGGAGAACGCGCAGGCGATCCTGCATCTCCTCGACGGCGAGAAAGGCCCTTATCGCGACATCGTGCTGCTCAATGCGGCGGCGGCGATGATCGTCGCCGGCAAGGCAGCGACGCTGAAGAAGGGCGCCGAGCTTGCCGCGCTCGCCATCGACAGCGGCGGCGCGAAGGCCGCGCTCGATACCTTGATCGCGGTCTCGAACGGGAAGCCGGCGCATGGCTGACATTCTCGAAAAGATTGGCGCCTACAAGCGCGACGAGATCGCTGCCGCCAAGCGCGCCCATCCGCTCGCCGAGGTCGAGGCAGCGGCGCGGGCTGCCTCGCCCGTTCGCGGCTTCGCGGCGGCGCTCCGTTCACGGATCGATGCGGGCGGCTATGCGCTGATCGCCGAGATCAAGAAGGCCAGCCCCTCCAAGGGTCTGATCCGTGCCGATTTCGATCCGCCTTCGCTCGCCCGCGCCTATGAAGCCGGCGGTGCCGCCTGTCTCTCGGTGCTGACCGACGGTCCTTCCTTTCAGGGCGCGCCCTCCTATCTCGCCGCCGCCCGCGCCGCGACCGCCCTGCCCGTCATCCGCAAGGATTTCATGTACGACGCCTATCAGGTCGCCGAGGCGCGCGCGATGGGCGCCGATGCCATTCTGATTATCATGGCCGCCGTTTCAGATGCGCAGGCCCGCGAAATCGAGGACGCCGCTTTCGGGTGGAAGATGGACGTTCTGGTCGAGATTCACGACGAGGCCGAGCTCACCCGGGCCCTGGCGCTCAAGAGCCCGCTGCTCGGCATCAACAACCGCAATCTCAAGACCTTCGAGACGACGCTCGAAACGACGGAGCGGCTCGCTCCCCTCGTTCCCGCCGGTCGCCTGATCGTTGGCGAGAGCGGCATCTTCGCGCCGGCCGACCTTGCGCGTCTCGCAAAAGTTGGTGTACGGACGTTTCTGGTCGGCGAGAGCCTGATGCGTCAGGCCGATGTGGAGGCAGCGACCCGCGCGTTGCTGGCCGGTCCCGCATGATCCGGGGGTAAATCTTGGGCGTTTTGTGCGCTGCGGCGTCAGCGCGGGGACAAGTCGTGTTTATCCCCGCCTCCGGACGCCGCTTTCACGACCCCCAAAATCCATTTGTGACAGTT
>NZ_JBBECC010000089.1:0-4774 GCF_040882025.1 Parvibaculum sp.
GACCCGGAAACGTCGCAAATGGCCATCACCTTGGGCCGGTCGATTTTCGTCCGCTTCCAGACGGTGTGGAACATCAGCCCGTCGAACTCGATATTGGCGCGGATGGTGCGGCGGATATCGAGCTGGCCACGCCGCGATACCTTCTTGCGGCGCGAATGCAGCGCGATCAGGCGCTTCGCCATCTTGCGCACCAGCTCGCGCATGATCTTCATGTCGGAGCGATCGATATTGGAAAGCCGCACCTGCGCCAGAACCTCCTCGCGCAACTGGCGGCCCGAATTGGCGGTGAAGATTTCGAGCTGCTTCTCGACATAGTCGCGCACCTGGCCGCGCAAGCCCTCGCGCGCCTCGGCGAGCCGCTCAGCGCCGGACGCATTGCCGTCGCGCTCGCGCCGTTCGATTTCCGCGTTGAGACCGTCGAGCCCCATCAGCTCCATGATGCGGCGCGTGAACATGCCGCGCTGCGTGAAGAGACGGATGCGATTGAGCTGTGCCTGACGCGCGCCCTCGGCAAGCGCCATCTGCAGCTCAGCCTGATCGCCGCGTTCGAGCAGCGAGGCGAGATCGGTAGCAGGCGCAGGCTCGCCCTCACCCGGCTCGCCGCCCATACCGCCCGAACCCGGTGCCGACGGACTGCCCGACTGCTGCGGCGACCCGTCTTCGCCCTCGCCGCCGTCGGCCTCAGCGCCGTCGGCGGCATCCGCGCGGTCGTCATTGGCGGCGGGCGGACGGCTTTTGAACTGGTCGAAGGCGAAGAACATGTCGAAGGTTTCTTCGAAGGCGGCTTTTTCGTCTTCGCTTTTGGCCAGCACTTGCGCCAGCGCGTCGCGGAGCGTCCTCCGGTCGTCGAGACCGACAAGCCCGACGACGCGGCCGGCATCGATCGACTCCGAGGTCGAAACGCGGACATCGGCCGAGCGCAGCGCCCGAATGAAATCGCCGAGGACTTCGGTCATGGGCGCTTACCTCGCCTGCACCGCTTTCGTCACCAGCGCATTGATTTCGCCGTCGACATTGTCGATGTCGTCCTGGAATTTCAGCAGCACATTGAGCGTGTTGCGGACGAGATCGGCGTCGAGCTCGCGGGCATGCAGCAGGACGAGGGTGCGCGCCCAGTCGATTGTTTCGCTGACCGCCGGAAGCTTCTTGAGGTCGAGCGTGCGCAGGCCCTGCACGAAGGCGACGAGCTGGCGGCGCAGCTCTTCTTCGACTTCCGGCACGCGCGAGCGGATGATGCGCTGTTCGAGATCGGTGTCGGGAAAAGGGATATAGAGATGGAGGCAACGGCGCTTCAAGGCGTCGCCGATTTCGCGCGTGTTGTTGGAGGTGAGGAAGACGATCGGTGTCGTGCGCGCCTTGATGGTGCCGAGCTCGGGCACCGAAATCTGGTAATCGGAAAGAAGCTCGAGCAGGAAGGCTTCGAATTCGTCGTCCGACTTGTCGATTTCGTCGATCAGCAGCACCGCCCCGCCCGGCTGCCAGAGCGCTTTCAGGAGCGGCCGCGGTTCGAGAAATTCCTCGGAGAAAAACGTATCGTCGAAATCGTGCAGCCGCGTCATCGACTCTTTCAGGCCCTTGGCGCCGGCCATCAGATCGCCGAGCTTTTCCTTCAGCACCTGCGTGTAGAGAAGCTGCTTGCCGTATTTCCACTCGTAGAGCGCCTTGGCCTCGTCGAGCCCCTCATAGCATTGCAGCCGGATCAGCGGCTTGCCGACAAGTTCGGCCGTCGCCTTGGCCAGTTCGGTCTTGCCGACGCCGGGCGGACCTTCGACCAGCAGCGGCTTTTGCAGCCGCTCGGCGAGGAAGATCGAGGTGGCGATATGGGCGTTGCAGATATAGCCGCGCGTCTCGAAGCCCTTGCGGACCGCCTCGATTTCGGCGACGGCGTTCTTTTTCTCGGTGCTCAAGCGAATTGCGAGGGGCGGAAAGCTGCCCCTTCCCTGCGTTAACCTGTTGCGATTGCGGCAAGAGTAGCACAGGCGCGCAAGGCACGGGCAATGCCAAAGAGGCGGCATCCTGTTCACAGCGCAAGCGGCGCCGAACGGGCCTGCACACGCCCGGCGTTCAGCCGAAGGCGGCACGCATGACCTTGCCGACGACAGCGGCCTGATCCGCCGCGCCGAGCTTCGATTTGATGTGCGAGAAGTGCGAGCGGACGGTCGCCATCGAAAGCCCCCGCTCGCGCGCGAAGGCGGCGAGGCTCGAGCCCTCGGCAAAGGCCGCCGCAAGCTCCGCCTCCCGTGGCGAAAGGCCGTACCAGGCGGAAAGCGCATCGCGGTCGATCCGGTGGCGGCGCCCTTCCTCGAAAATCCGGACAAGCGCGATCGGCGGCGCGCCGGACCCGTCGGCCGGCGGCTGGATGCGCTCGCAACGGAGGAGAAAAACATCGCCGCGTTCGTTGACAATCCGCCCGTAGCGGTCGGCCGGGCCAAAATTGCTCCCTGTACTGACCAGTCCGAAAGTCTGGTCCATCAGGTTCGAGAGAACCTCTTCGCCTTGCACGCCGGCGCCGGTGAGCCTTCCGTTCTTGTGGACGAAGACGCCGCCGGTTTCGAGCACCTTTCGCGCCCGGCGATTGGCGAGGATCACATGCCGGCTGGCGCTGAGCAGCAGCAGCGCGTCCGGCGCATCGGCGAAGAGAAGGGTGAGCCAGTCATGCTCGATCTGCTCCTGCGTGACGAGGGCGCCGAATTCGAGCCGCCGCTCCATGAAATGCCAGACCCAGTCGGGATCGTGATCGCGCGCCCATTCGAAAAGCTGGTCGAAGCGCTCCGTCATGTGCGGCTGCACGAACTCCGACAGCTCGCGCGCATAGGCGTCGCTGAGCTGTTGCTTTTCGGCAGCAGTGCGGACATTCGCGCCGGTGCGCCGCCGCACGAACTGGCCGATGCTGGCAAGCGCGGCGCCGGCCTGCGGCGAAAGCGGCTGAAACCGCTGCCAGGTGTCGGGCAGGCCCTGCCAGACATGGAGATGCGCCCGCCCGCCGACACGGCGCAGCCCCTCGACAAGCAGGCGCGCATCGTCGAGCAGGACGTCGTCGGCGCCGGCATGGATGAGTGTTTCGGGCAGGCCCGAGAGATCGCCGAAGGCCGGCGAGGCCAGCGGATGGCGGGGATCGGCGCCCTGCAGATAGTCGATCGTCAGGGTCGCCAGCAATTCGACATCGGAGGCGAAGCGGCCGGTGCGGATGTTCTCGACATAGGAGCCGCCGGACAGCGTGAGATCGACCCAGGGCGTGAGCGCGACGAAGCCCGCGGGCAGCGGCGCGCCCTCGTCGCGCAGCACGATGAGGGCCGCAAGCGCGATGCCGGCGCCCGACGTGTCGCCCATCACGACGAGCTTCGAGGGTGGGACGCCGCGCGCCAGCAGCGCCTTGTACGTCGCGACCACGTCCTCGATGGCGAGTGGAAAGGGATGTTCCGGCGCGAGCCGGTAGTCGACCATCAGCACGCGGGCACGGCCGTTGCGCGCCACCGCATCGGCAACGACACCGTGCATCGGCCCCCGGTTCATCGCGAAAGTGCCGCCATAGACATAGAGGACCGTGGGCGAGGCATCGTCGCCCTCGCCGCACCAAACGGCCGGCCGCGGGAAACCCGCCGCCTCGGCAAGAGGAATGGTCTCGACAAGCTGATCCAACGCCGCCCCCTCCAGTAAGGCCATCCTATCATCACTTGTGATGAGGACAGAACCCCGGTCCGGGCCTTAACCCCTTTTAGAGACAGGGCGGCGCCGCAGCCCTGGTTTCAGCAGGGAAAGGGGCTGTTCAATGACATTACAGACAAGCCGGAGGACCCGGACAGGACAGAAAGCGCGCCTTGCAGCGGCGCTGCTCGCCTCCGCCGCTGTGAGCGCGCTGACGGCGGGAACCGCCAAGGCCGCGCCCAACCAGTGCCCGGAAGGCTATGTCGCCATCGAGGCCGGCGGGCGCGCCGCGACCGGCGACCTCACGCTCTCGGGCAATTACGGCGGCGCACCGGAATCAGGCGGCGGGACTTTTGCCCACGGGGTCGTGGGGTTCGATGTCGGCATTCACATCCGAGAAAGCATGGGCGGTACGACCAACGTGCAGGCCCCACCGGCCGAACTCACCGACGATATCGGACTGCCACCGGATCAGTTGTTGCAGGAGCCGGAGGCGAACAAGCGCAGAAAGGCCGAACTCGAACGCAACATCAAGAAGCTGATGGAGGAAAGGGACGTGCTGGAGAAGGAGCGCGGATACGACAATCCCGAAGTCAGGGATCTGAGCCGGCGCATCAATGTCGCCCGCAAGCAGATTAACGAACTCGACGAATCGTGGTCGGAAATCATGCTGCAGGAAGCGCATGAGCGCCGCACGCGTACACGGCGGGCGGCGGTCCCTTGCGACGGCCCGGTGATCGGCGTGCGCGGTCGCCTGCCCGTCGGCGGCAAGGAAACCTCGCACCACAATATCCATCCCGCACCGAGCACCCCGACCAGTGTTTCCTACGACGCTTCATGGATGCTGACGCCCTTTATCGGCTGGCTGTTCCTTCTCGATTGCGAGCTGACGCCGGGTGGAAACGTCGCCGTGACGCCCTGGGCGGGCGTTACCTTCGAGCGCGGCAAGCTCGGCATGACGACCGACGAACTCGGCACCGTCAGCTCGTTTTCGGAAAATGTGAACCGGAGCGGCCCGAGCATCGGGGTCAATGTCGACGTGCCGCTCGGCGAAAGGACTTTCATGGGCCTCGGTCTTCAGGGCGACTGGCTCTCGAGCGTGTCGGCGTCGGGCACCTCGCCCTCCTTC
>NZ_JBBECC010000090.1:0-30116 GCF_040882025.1 Parvibaculum sp.
CGACCTCGGCGCCGCGCCAGCCATAGATCGACTGGTCGTCGTCGCCGACGCAGCAGATATTCTTGTGCTTCTGCGCCAGCAGCCTGAGCCAGAGATATTGCGCGACGTTTGTGTCCTGGTATTCGTCGACCAGCATGTATTTGAAGCGGTCCTGCCATTCGGCGAGCACCTCCGGGTGTTCCTGGAAGATGCGCAGCACTTCGAGCAGCAGGTCGCCGAAATCGGCCGCGTTCAGCACCTTGAGCCGCGCCTGATAGGCGGCATAGAGTTCGCCGCCCTTGCCGTTGGCGAAGGCATGGGCTTCACCCGGCGGGACCTTGTCCGGCGTCAGCCCGCGGTTTTTCCAGCCGTCGATCAGGCTCGCGAGCTGGCGTGCCGGCCAACGCTTCTCGTCGATGTTTTCCGCGACGATGATCTGCTTCATCAGCCGGGTCTGGTCGTCGGCGTCGAGGATCGTGAAATCGGAGCGCAACCCGGCAAGTTCGGCGTGACGCCGGAGCATCTTGGCGCCCAGCGCGTGAAACGTGCCGAGCCATTGCATGCCTTCCACCGCGCCGCCGATCAGCGCGCCGATGCGGTGCTGCATCTCGCGCGCGGCCTTGTTGGTGAAGGTGACGGCCAGGATCTGGCTCGGCCACGCCTTGCGGGTCGCCAGCAGATGCGCCAGTCGCGTCGTCAGCACCCGCGTCTTGCCTGTGCCCGCGCCCGCCAGCACCAGAACCGGCCCCTCCAGCGCCTCCACGGCCTCGCGCTGCTCGGCATTGAGCCCCTCGAGATAGGGCGCGCGCATGGCGCCGATCGCCGCGGCGCTGGTCGAGCGCGCGGTCGTTTCTTCGGGGATCGCCCCGAGGTCGAAGGGGTCACTCGTCATTACGCTTCCGGTGTGAGATCGGGGAAAGCCGGCGGCGAATCCCGTCGCCAGCATAACATGGGGTGCCGGGCGCGGCTTTCCCATGCGGCTTGAGCGCCGCGGCGCCCGCATGCTAGACAGGTCATAATACCTAACATATTGGAATATCAAGGAAAAGAAGGGCGGGGCGGGTGCGCGAGGCGGAAGACACCAGACAGGTCAACATGATCGTGCTGTCGCTGCTCGCGCTTGCCGTCGGGCTTGCCACGGGCGTCGGCGCGGTGATTTTCCGCTCCATGCTGGTTGGTCTCCACAACCTCTTCTTCTTCGGGCAGTTCTCGCTCACCCATATCTCCGGTGCCACGGGTCCGCTGAGCCCCCTCGGTCTCCTCATCATCCTCGTGCCGGTTGCGGGCGGCGTTGCGGTCGTCTGGCTGACGCGGCGTTTTGCGTCGGAGGCGAAGGGCGGCGGCATTACCGACGTCATGGATGCCGTTTATCACCGCGAGGGCAGGATCAGGCCGCGCGTCGCCGTGGTGAAGACGCTCGCCTCCGCGCTTTCCATCGGGTCCGGCGCGACCGTCGGCCGCGAGGGCCCCATCGTGCAGATCGGTGCCGCCATCGGTTCCGCCGTCGCGCAGTTTTCGCGGCTTCCGTCCTGGCAGCGCATCACGCTGCTCGCGGCGGGCGCGTCGGCCGGCATCTCCGCGACCTTCAACACGCCGCTCGGCGCCGTGCTCTTCGCGCTTGAGCTGATCCTGCCCGAGATCAGTGCGCGCACCTTCCTGCCCGTCGTCATCGCCACGGGCTCCGCCACCTATGTCGGCCGCGTCGTCTTCGGCTCCTATCCCGCCTTCGTGCTGCCGCAGATGAGCTTTGCCGCCTCCGAGATGGACCACATCTTCAATCTCGGCGCTTTCGTCGTGCTGGGGCTTCTCTCGGGCCTCGTCGCCTGGGGCTTCATCCGCACGCTGCTCTTTGCCGGCGAGTTCATGCCGCGCCGGTTTCCGAACGAATATATACGCGCGGCGGCGGGCTTCACCGGCATCGGCATCGCGCTCTACCTCTTCGGCCATTTCACCGGCCACTACTACATCATCGGCGGCGGCTACGACGCCATCGCCGCGATCCTCGAAGGCCATGTGACGACCTTCCTGCTGCTTGCGGTGCTCTGTGTGGCGCAGGTCTTCGCCACCTCCCTCAGCATCGGTTCGGGCGCGTCGGGCGGTGTCTTCGCGCCCATGCTTTTCATCGGCGCGGCGCTGGGCGGCGCTTTCGGCGCGGCGATCCACATGGTCAATGAAACGCACGGCGTTTCGGTCGCGGATTATGCCGTCATCGGCATGGCCGCCGTCGTCGCGGGCGGCACCGGCGCCGTCATGACCGCCATCACCATGAATTTCGAAATGACGCGCGATTACGGCATCATCGTGCCGCTCATCATCGCCGTTGCGGTCGCGACCGGCATGCGCCGCGCGCTGATGGCGGACAACATCTTCAGCGCCGAGCTGGTGCGGCGCGGGCGGCCGGTACCGAAGGACCGCTATTCCAATCTCTATCTCGTGCGCAGCGCGCGCGAGGTGATGGATGCCCGCATCGCCGTCATGGCGGCGGATGTGCCGATCTCGGAAGCCGCGCAATGGGTGGTGGAGGGCGGCATGCCGAATTTCGTCGTGCTGCAGTCGAATGGCCGCATCCAGGGCGTCGTCTCGCTCGACAGCCGTATCCGCACGCCCGAGCTGTTCGGGCGCTCGGCGGAGACCGTGCGCGACATGGCGATCACCGACTATGTGATCGTGCGCGAAAACAATATTATCGAGGAAGTGATGCGCCGTCTGGTGGACCGCAACGCGACGCTCGCCCTTGTCGTGAAGGACAAGCCCGGCATTCCGCGCCCCGGCGACGTGCTCGGCGTCATCGGCAAGCCGCAGCTCGCCGATGCCATTCTCGACGCGCAGATAGGGTAGGGAGCAGCAGGACCGTCGTTACTTCCGCTTGATCCCGATCACGCGTCCCGCCTGTTCCGGCCGCGCCATTCCTTGATGCGCCTTCATCATCGCAGCAATCTTTTCCTGCTGTTCGGCGGGGAAGGGGCTCGCGCGGCGCGACTTCATGTCGACATGGATGCACATCTGTTCCGATGTCGCGGCGAGATAGCCCTTTTCGGCGTGGTACATGTGACCGAAGACATGGATGCGCTTCTCGTCAGCGTCGAGCAGTTGATAGGTGACGCGCACCGGCTCGCCTTCCGTCAGCTCGTCCAGATAGCAGACATGCACTTCCGCCGTGAAGCAGGAGCCTTCGCCCTTCTGCGTATAGTCCCAGCCGATGCCGAGTTCGGTGAAGGCCACGTCCAGCGACTCGTCGAACAGCAAATGGTAATAGGCCATGTTCATATGGCCGTTGAGATCGACCCATTGCGGCTCGACCTTGCGGATCGGGCATTCCAGCGGCTGTCCGGTCATCGGCGCTCCCCTTTTTCTGCTTTCATTTTCTCGTCATTGCGAGCGAAGCGAAGCAATCCAGAGAGCCCCAAGTTCAGCATTCGCCGCCTCTGGGTTGCTTCGTCGGCTTGCGCCTCCTCGCAATGACGGGTGATTTGGTTTCATGCTAGTCTATCCGCAAGCACGATCAAGGACGCCTCCATGAGCAGAGCGGTGGAAAACGCAGACGGAAAGGCGGCGGCGCTTGCCGAACTCGCCGCGCTGCTCGGCGCGCGTTTCACGACGGCGGCGGCGGTGCGCGAGGCGCATGGCCGCGACGAGAGTTGGCATCCGGTCGCCGCGCCCGACGCCGTCGCCTTCGCGCAAACGACGGACGAAGTCGCTGCGATCGTCCGCATCTGCGCGGCGCACGGGCTGCCGGTCATTCCCTTCGGCGCCGGCACCTCGCTCGAAGGTCACGTGTCGGCGGTGCATGGCGGCCTTTCGCTCGATCTCACGCAGATGAACCGGGTCGTCGAAGTCAACGCGGCAGACCTCGACGTTCGCGTCGAGGCCGGCGTGACGCGCAAGCAGCTCAACGAATATCTGCGCGATACGGGGCTCTTCTTTCCGATCGACCCCGGCGCCGATGCCACCATCGGCGGCATGGTGGCGACGCGGGCGTCCGGCACCAATGCGGTGCGCTACGGCACGATGCGCGAGAACGTGCTCGGCCTCACCGCCGTGATGGCCGACGGCTCCGTCGTGCGCACCGGCGGCCGCGCGCGCAAATCCTCGGCCGGGTACGACCTCACGCGGCTTCTCGTCGGCTCGGAAGGCACGCTCGGCATCGTCACAGAGGTGACGCTCCGCCTCTATGGCATCCCGGAAGCCGTGCGCTCGGGCGTCGTGCCCTTCGCGACGCTCGAAGGCGCGGTTGATGCCGTCATCGAGACGATCCAGTCGGGGCTCCCCATCGCGCGCATCGAAATTCTCGACCCGCTGTCGATCCGCGCCTGCAACGCCTACTCGAAACTGACGCTTGCCGAAGTGCCAACGCTGTTCGTCGAGTTTCACGGCACGGAGGCCTCCGTTGCCGAGCAGGCCGAACGCTTCGCGGCCATCGCCGCCGAACAGGGCAGCGGCGCCTCGACCTGGGCGACGAAGGCCGAAGACCGCACGAAGCTCTGGGAGGCGCGGCACAATGCCTATTATGCGGCGCTCGCCTTTGCACCGGGCAAGAAGGGCATGGTGACCGATGTCTGCGTGCCGATCTCGCGGCTCGCCGAAGCGATATCCGGCACGCTCGCCGATCTTGAAACCTCGTTTCTGAAAGCGCCCATTGTCGGTCATGTCGGCGACGGCAATTTCCACATGCTTCTCCTGATGGACCCGGCCGATCCGCGCGACCTTGCCGAAGCCACCCGCATCCACGACCTGATGGTCGCCCGTGCGCTCGCGCTCGGCGGCACCTCGACCGGCGAGCACGGCATCGGCGAAGGAAAGATCAAGTTCCTCGAAGCCGAACACGGGGCCGGCGTCGGCGTGATGCGCGCGATAAAACGGGCGCTCGACCCGAAAGGCATTCTCAATCCGGGAAAAATATTTTCCGTGTAGGGAATATATTTCGGTTCCTTTCCCGTGATTCCGGCCAAATGTGACGGAGTTGCCTTATTCCAGCCGTGCTCACGGCATGTTTCTCCTGTCCAATGACACTCACGAAATGCGGAGCGGCGTTCCGCCGTACCGTTCCATTCCTCTTGCTATGGAGAAAACGACATGGACAAGGACCGCATCAAGGGAACCGCGAAACAGGCGACCGGCGCCGTCAAGGAAACGGTCGGCAAGATGACCGGCGACAAGAAGCTTGAAACCGAAGGCAAGGTTGACAAGGCCGAGGGCAAGGTTCAGAGCGCCTATGGCGGCGCAAAGGACAAGGCACGCGATGCCGTCGACGACGCCGCGGACAAGGTGCGCGACGCAACCGGCGGCCGCTGAATTTGCCAATCGCGACGAGCGTCGGGCCGTCCCCTCCGGGGGCGGCCCGCTCTGTTTCGGCATGCATTTCCGATTCGCGCGTGTCGTTGTTCCGCAAGGCCGGGGATAACTTTTTTTGCGTCATCTTCAGGCGGGGATAAGGGCGGGGATAAATCATCGCGCGGAGCGATTTGTGACAGTTTTTTGACAGTTTGATGACAGAAGGGTCGAAAACACCCTCAATCGAGTGTCTGGCGGTAGCGGTTGAGAGCGATCAGCGTCACCGCAAACAGGAATGCCGTCAGCGCCGTGAAGTCGAACAGGATCTCTTCGAAGCCATTTCCCTTCAGCAAAATGCCGCGCACGATGCGCAGGAAATGGGTGATCGGCAACACCTCGCCGATCCACTGCGCCCATTCCGGCATGCCCCGAAAGGGAAACATGAAACCCGACAGAAGGATCGACGGCAGAAAAAAGAAAATCGTCATCTGCACCGCCTGCAACTGATTGCGCGCCAGCGTCGAGAAAGTGAAACCGACGGCAAGGTTTGCCGCGACGAAGACGAGAAGCACGGCAGAGAGAAGCCAGAGATTCCCATCCATCGGTACATCGAACAGCCAGTAAGCGGCGGCGAGCACGACGGCGGTCTGGATGTAGCCGACGGCGATGTAGGGCAGGATTTTTCCGATCATCACCTCGAGCGGGCGCACCGGCATCGTCAGCAGGTTTTCCATCGTGCCGCGCTCGACTTCGCGCGTCATTGCGAGTGCGGTGAAAATAATCATCGTCATTGTCAGGATCACGCCGAGAAGACCCGGCACGATATTGATCTGCGAACGGCCTTCGGCGTTGTAGCGGCGATGGATCACGAGATCGACGGGCGGCGGACCCTGCTTCAGTTTCGTCAGAGGTCCATCGAGATCGTGGTTGAGAACGCTTGCGGCAAGGATCTGCAGGCCCGCCACTGCATTGCCGGTTGCCGCCGGGTCGGTCGCGTCGGCATCGAGCAATATTTGTGGGCGCAAGCCGCGCTCCAGGTTGCGCGTAAAGTCGGGCGGTATTTCGATGACAAACTGCACGGCGCCGGTGCGGATCAGCGTTTCCGCTTCAGCGGCCGTTTTCGGATTTGCGACGATATCGAAATAGGACGAGTTTTCGAGACCGGCGACGAGGCTGCGTGTGAAGACCGAATGGTCCTGCGAAAAAAGGGCGGTCGGCAGGTGGCGCGGGTCGGAGTTGATCGCATAGCCGAAAAGAACGAGCTGCATCACCGGCACGCCCAGCATCATGGCGAAGGTCAGCCGGTCGCGCCGCATCTGGATGAATTCCTTGCGGATCATTGCGCCAAGCCTGCGAAGCGAGAAGCCCACGCGCATCGCGTCACCCCGCCTTTTTCATTGCGAAATTGTCCGGCACGTCGCGCATCAGATGAACGAAGACATCCTCAAGCGTCGGCGCCGCTTTCAGCTTGCGCATACCCGACTGGTCGATGACCTCGTCCACCGTGCCGCGTGCCAGCAGCTTGCCATAGGCGAGATAACAGATCTTGTGGCAGCGCTCGGCCTCGTCCATGTAATGCGTGCTGACGAGGACGGTGAGCCCGTCGGCGGCGAGCGCGTGAATCTCGTCCCAGAATTCGCGCCGTGCCTTCGGGTCGACGCCGGCCGTCGGTTCGTCGAGCAGCAGCAGTTTTGGCTTGTGCATGATCGCGGCAGCCAGTGCGAGGCGTTGCTTCCAGCCGCCCGACAGGGTTCCCGCAAGCTGATGCGCGCGGTCGGCAAGGTTAAGCTTATCGAGCGTTTCCCTGACGGCGCGTTTTGGTTTGCGGATGCCATAGATCGAGGCGACGAAGTCGAGGTTCTCGCGGATCGACAAATCCTCATAGAGGCTGAAGCGCTGCGTCATGTAGCCGACCTCGCGCTTGATCTTTTCGCTCTCTGTCAGAATGTCGTAATCGAGGCAGGTACCTTCGCCGCTATCCGGCGTCAGCAATCCGCAGAGCAGACGGATCGTCGTCGTCTTGCCGCTGCCATTGGGGCCGAGAAAGCCGTAAATCTCGCCTTGCGCCACCTGCATGTCGAACCCGTCGACAACCTTCGTGCCGCCAAAGCTTTTGGTCAGGCCGCGCACGTCGATTGCGAGCGATGTGGCGTGGCCGGTCACGATCCGCTTCCTTCCTCCGTCGCGCCGGCAATGCTCACCGTTACCGGCTGGCCCGGATGCAGCGCTTCGGGGCTTGCGGCCGGTATCGCTTCGACCATGTAGACGAGTTTTTCTTTCGACTGCTCGCTGTAGATGACGGGCGGTGTGAATTCGGCTTGCGCTGCGACGAAGCGGATCGTGCCGTCGAGTGTCTCGGGACAGCCGCTGCAGGCGAAGGTCACGCGATCGCCGATGCGAATGCGCCCCAGTTCTGCCTCGGGCACGAAGAAGCGCACCTTGATGTTTTCAGGCGGCAGCAGCGAAATCACGGGCTGGCTCGCGGCGGCGAATTCGCCTGGCCGGAACATCACATCCTGCACGATGGCGGATGTCGGCGCGTGTCCCTCGCGCCGTGCGAGGCGCCATTTAGCCTGATCGTGGGCGGCGGCGGCGGCGAGCATCCGCGAGCCGGCGCGGTCGCGCTGCGCGCGCGACGTGTCGAGGATTGCCTGTGCGACATTGCCGCCAGCGCGCAGCACTTCCGTACGTTTCAATTCGCGTTGCGCGTCTTCGAGGCTCGTTTTCGCTTCGGCGAGTTGTGCCTCCGCCTGCGCCGCGGCGGCGGTCTCGGCCGTTGTGTCGAGACGGAAGAGCAGCGCTCCTTTCTCGACGCGGTCGCCGCGCGCCACCGCTATCGTGTCGATCGTGCCACCGTCGATGGGGCCAACGCGCACATATTCGCCTTCCGCATAGCCCTGATACGTTCCGTCCGGTACTTCGTCGCATCCGGCGAGAAGGAGCGCGGCCACGCTCGCGAACAGGAGGGAATGGAGGCGCACCATCTACGCCTCCCTGTCCGCGGCGAGGCCGCGCAGAACGAACTCCGCATGGGCGGCGAGGAAGCCGTCGGGATCGAATTGCGGAAGTTCGCCGAAAGTGTTGCGGGCGAGCGCATTCATGAGAATCGGAAAGACGATGTCCTGCACCGCTGCCTTGACGTTGCAGCGGCGGAACTCACCGCGTTCGATGCCGCGCTCGATAATGCGCTCGAGATTGCCGAAGCCGCGCCGGATGATCTGGTCGCGATAGAACGCCCTGATTTCCGGGAAGTTTCCGGACTCGGCGAGAACGATTTTCGCGAGAGCGGGCAGGCGGGTCGTCGTCGCGATTTCACCAAGGCGCGCGATCACGAACGAGAGCATGTCCGCGCTTGAGCCTTGATACGTGTCGATCATCCTTTCGATTTCGTCGAAACGCGGCGTTGCGATGTCATGGACCAGGGCGGTGAAGAGCTGCTCCTTGTTTTCGAAATAGAGGTAGATCGTTGCCTTGCTGACGCCGGCAGCTTCCGCCACATCGTCGAGCCGCGTCGCCGCGAAGCCCCTTTCCGAAAAAAGCGTCAGGGCCGCCGCCATGATTTCGGAGGGCCGGGCTTCCTTGCGGCGCTGGCGTTTCGGCGTCGCACTCGTCATGTCGTCTCTCCGATTTTCCGGACAATTTAATAACTGACCAGTCAGTAATTAGTGTGACCAAGGCAGATTGTCAATGCCGTTCGCGCGAAACACATATAACGAGTTGATTTTGTTGTATTTTCGACGCGTCCGATCCTGCGCGGTCAATCGGGCTTTGACGGGTCACTCGGTGGCGTTTCGCGCCGGGTGCCATCAAGGTCCCGCTCGGCGCGCGTCCGCTCAAGCTTGTCGCGCTTCTTCTCGGCCCCCGAACGCCCGAAGCGCACACGGTTCGCGGCGGCGCGGGCCTCCTTCTCCGTTTTCGCCGCACGCTTTCCGGCGTCGCGGGCCATTTTCCGGAAGGTGGCGAATTTGACTATATTTCCGTCGTCCGAATCCATAGTTTGCCCGCAGCATGGCCGCATATGGCGGTCTGGCCGTCACTCCGTTCGTGAACTTAAGCTATAAGGCGGTCTTGTGAAACCGCCGGGGCAATGCCGCGCTCATATACAGCGTGCGGCTGGAGACAGTCTTGAATTCGATCCTGACCTATATCGCGGGGATCATCGTCGCGCTTCTCTTCGCCGCTCTTGTCGGACCGAACCTGATCGACTGGAACAAGTTTCGAGGCGAAATCGAAGCTCAGGCTTCGAACACTGTCGGCATGCCTGTTCGCATCGATGGCGACATTCGTCTTCGTATCCTTCCTGCGCCGCATATGACGCTCGGAAAAGTCAAGATCGCCAATACACACAGCGCGGCTCGCTCGGCGCATATTGCGACGTTCGACGAGATCGACGCCGAAGTGGGGTTGACGCCGCTTATTGGCGGCGACATCAAGGTGACCAGCGTCCGTGTCGTTCGCCCACAGATCAATCTCGAGGTGATGCCGGATGGTTCGACCAACTGGAACGTCTTCGAACTTCCGGACGAGATACCGGGCGGAGGCATGTTTTCGCTCGCGTCGGTCAGCCTTGAAGAGGCTCGTTTCGAAAATGGCGTTGTGGCCTACCAGAACCGGGCGAACGGACGAAGCTGGCGGGCGGAGCAGGTCGGCGGCGAGGTGATCGCGACGTCGCTTGTCGGCCCGCTGCGCGCGGAGATCGAAGCGGTTGTCGACGGTGTACCGCTGGCATTGCGGTTCGGTCTCGGAGAGTTTGCGGGCCGCAAGGCGTTTCAGGTGACAGCGGACTTGCAGCTTCGGGACCGGCCCGCCAAATTTCTGTTCTCCGGCGTTGCGACCGAGTTCTCGGCCGCCGCGCGGCTCGACGGCAATGGCCGTCTGGAGATCGGCCCGAACGGTAACGCCGCTCCTGTTCGCGTCGAAAGCGGCCTTGTCGCCACCGCGCAGTCGGCGACGTTCCGCAATCTCACCGTCACCGCCGGCGGTACCGCCCTCAACGGCTCGGCACAGGCGCGCTGGGAGGGACGTCCGGTATTTTCGGTCGAGCTGACATCGGAGAATTTCACGGCCGCGCCGTTGCTCGATCGGCTCCTGCCGCGCGGCGCGGATGACGACGTTCCCCTTGCCCCCTTGCTTGCCTTTCCGCTCCCTGACTGGATCGACGGCGGTATGCACGTTTCGGTTGCGACGCTGGTCCTGCGAGATGCGATTGTCCGCAATGCGGAATTGACGCTCGCGCTGGCGGATGGCGTTCTGGAAGTCGAGACGGCGCGTGGCGAACTTGGCGGCCGAACCGAGATTTCGTTTGCCGGGCGACTGACCCGCCGCGAAGAGGTGCCGGTCTTCGATGGCAGTTTCGATGCACGCAGCGGCAATCTTGCCGCGCTGGCCCACTGGCTTGCGGCTGACAGCGACGAGGCCGGCGCCGGGACGCGCATCGCACCGCGCGGCGATGCACCCTTCTCGGCGCGGGCGAGACTTCGGTTGACGCCCGACGCATTCGATATTTCGGATCTCCGGGCGGATTATTCGCGTGGTCTCTCTACGCCGTCGCTTCGCGGCGATATCGGCTACCGGATTGTCGACGGCCGGCCTCGGCTCGATGCCGATTTGCGCATGACGGATTTCGACGCCGACCCTTTGCGCGCGCTGCTTTCCCATGATCGCGATCCACTGGAATTTCTGACGTCGCACGATATTGCCTTGCGCCTTCGCGCCGAACGTCTGCGCATTTGGAGTGAAAGTCTTCGTGGCCTCGATACCGAAGCGACGCTGACCGACGGCGCGCTCGATGTCCAACGTCTCGAAGTCGACGACGTGGCCGGTGCGCGGTTTTCCTTTTCCGGTCAGCTGACGGGGATCACGACCGGTCGCCGCGACGATGTGAAAGGCAATTTCACCGGCCATATCGAAGGTGAGCGTTTCGGCGGATTGCTGGCGCTTGGCGGTTTTTCGGTGCCGGACGCAAGCGGACCTGTATCGATCTCGCTCGCTGGTGTGTCGGGCGAAGCGACGGACAGCGAGTTGCGCGTCGATACTCTGACGCTGAAGGGAACGGTGCGCGGCAGCCGCGTCGACGCGGTGCTGAAGCGGCGGCACGGGGCAGGTGGAAGTATCGAGGGGCTCGACATCGTCGCCAACGCTGCAAATGACGAAGGGCGTGTGCTTCTTCAACAGCTCGGGCTCGACCCGAGCGACGGCGTGACGGCGCCGGGATCTGTTTCGCTGCAGCTCGAAAGTGCGGGAAAAAAGCCTTATCAAGTCAATTTCCGGGCCAATGTCGGCAGCGTGACGCTGACGGCCAAAGGCCGCGCCACCGATCCATTCGAGGCATTGCGCTTCGAGGGGCGCGCCGACATTGCAGCGCCGGACGTTCTTTCGATTTTCGCGGCCTTCGGCGCGCCGGAGCCCTTGTCGAATTGGGTCGGCGAGCAGGCCTCTGGTCCCGGCTTTGTCTTCTCTTCGGCGATCGTGTGGGACAAGCAAAGCCTTTCCCTTTCGAATATGGAGAACGTTGCTGGCAATTTCCGGCTTTCCGGCAATATTGCCTGGCGTGCGGGCGGCGGGGATAAACTTCCCTCGCTCACGGGCGCATTGGAGGCCAATGCGTTCGAGCTCACATCGCTTGCAAGCGCGGAGGATGAAGTGTGGCCTGCGGCCGCGCTCGACTGGTCGGTGCTGGGTTCGCTCGACGGCGAAGTCGACCTCAAGTCCGGTACGGTCAGGCTCGGCTCTCTTGCCTTCGGCGATGTAACGACGCATCTGTCGCTGTCGCATGGTGTTCTTTCGGCCTCACCCTTTGTTGGCGCCTTCGCGGGCGGGCGCGTGTCGCTCGGCGCGCGGATCGAGGGCGGGAAGGGCGCACCGGGCATCGGCCTGACGGTGCTGATCGAGGAAGCGAATCTTGGACGCGTTTTCCGCGAGGCGTTCGGTGCGTCGCCGGGCAAGGGTCAGGCCAATATCAGTGCGCAACTCCAGGCGCAGGGACGAAGCTGGCTTGCGCTTGTCTCGTCGGCGAGCGGCGCCGGGACGATCAAGGTGGTGGACCTGGCGTTTGCACCGCTCGACGTCGCGGGTTTCGGCGCGGCGCTCGGCGGCTTGACGGATATTGAGGAATTTCCCTCTCTTGTCAGCGACACGCTCGAAAGCGGCGAAACACCGGCGAGTGGGCTCGATGGCGGCTTCACCATCGAGAACGGCGTGCTGCGACTCGCCGACGACGACGTGACGCTCGACGGGGGCGTGGCGAAGCTTCTCGCATTGTACGATCTGCCGCGACTTACGTCGGATGCCGAACTCACGATCTCGCTGGCAAAACCCGAAGGCACGCCATCATTTTCGATCGTTGCGACGGGCCGGGATGGGCAAGTCGAGACCAAGAAACAGATGCTCGAGCTGCAAAGCTCCATTGCGGCGGGGCTGCTTGCCGAAAGCCTGAATGATGCCGGCGGCGTGCCGCGCGAATTGCGCGAACTCATGGGCCTGCCGGCGGAAACCCGCACAGGGCCGGTGCCGCAGCCGCTGCCCCGACCGGCCTATACGCAATAGTCAGGTTGTGCAGCTTCCGCTTGTCCGATTGCGCATGCCGTTCAGCACATAGACGCGGACGGCGGCCGACAGTGTGCCCTTGCCGCCGCGTTTGGCGTCGATCCGGCGCACCAGATCGTTGACGGATGTTTTTTCCGAACAGGCGAGTTCCTTCAGCGCGTCCCAGAAGGGCCGTTCCAGCGAGATGCTGGTCCGATGACCGGCAATGGTGACGGAGCGTTTGATCTCGTCGGACATGGCGCTCCCCACGCACTATTCGGGTGCGATCATCTTCTCGGGCCGGACGATTGCGTCGAATTCCTCGTCCGTCACATAGCCGCCGCCGACCGCTTCCTCGCGCAGCGTCGTGCCGTTCTTGTGCGCGGTCTTGGCGATCTTCGCGGCGTTGTCGTAGCCAATTTTCGGGGCGAGCGCGGTGACGAGCATCAGCGAGCGTTCGAGCGCTGCCTTGATGTTGTCCTCGCGTGGCTCGATGCCGACGACGCAATTGTCGGTGAAGCTCACTGCGGCATCGGCCATCAGCCGCACCGATTGCAGGAAGTTGTAGGCCATGACGGGATTGTAGACGTTGAGTTCGAAGTGACCCTGCGATCCGGCGAAGGTCAGCGCGGCGTGGTTGCCGAAAATCTGCACGCAGACCTGCGTCAGCGCTTCGCACTGAGTGGGGTTCACCTTGCCCGGCATAATCGACGAGCCGGGCTCGTTTTCGGGGAGTGACAATTCGCCGAGGCCCGACCGCGGACCGGAGCCGAGCAGGCGGATGTCGTTGGCGATCTTGAAGAGCGAAGCAGCGACCGTGTTGATCGCGCCGTGGCTGAAGACCATCGCGTCATGCGCGGCGAGCGCCTCGAACTTGTTGGGCGCGGTCTTGAACGGCAGATGCGTGATCGCGGCGATTTTCTCGGCAACCTTTTCGGCAAAGCCGATGGGTGCGTTGAGGCCGGTGCCGACGGCGGTGCCGCCCTGCGCCAGTTCCATCAGTTTCGGCAGCGTCTGCTCGATGCGGGCAATGCCGTTTTCGACCTGCGCGGTGTAGCCGGAAAATTCCTGGCCGAGCGTCAGCGGCGTCGCGTCCTGCGTGTGGGTTCGGCCGATCTTGACGATGTGGTTCCAGGCCTGCGCCTTGTCGTTGAGCGCGTTGCGCAGCTTCTGCAGTGCGGGAAGCAGGCGGTGGTGAATCTCTTCGACGCAGGCAATGTGCATGGCCGTCGGGTAGGTGTCGTTCGACGACTGGCTCATGTTGACGTGGTCGTTCGGATGGACCGGCTTCTTGGAACCCATCTCGCCGCCCATGATTTCGATGGCGCGGTTCGAGATTACTTCGTTGGCGTTCATGTTGGACTGGGTGCCGGAGCCGGTCTGCCAGACGACCAGCGGGAAATGATCGTCGAGCTTGCCCTCGATCACTTCCTGCGCAGCCTGCACAACGGCCTTGCCGGTGGCAGCGTCGAGACGGCCCAGTTCCATGTTGGCTTCGGCGGCGGCGCGCTTGACGATGCCGAGGGCGCGCACGACGGGGAGAGGCTGCTTTTCCCAGCCGATCTTGAAGTTGCCGAGGCTGCGTTGGGCCTGCGCGCCCCAATAGCGGTCGGCCGCGACCTCGATAGGTCCGAATGTGTCGGTTTCGGTGCGGGTTTCGGGGGTTTTGGCCATCGGGCGTGCTCCAGCAGGCGGGAATTTCGATGGGCGCCGGTTTAGCACGCGAGGGCGGGAAGCGCCAAGGCGTACGCCTGCGGCCCCGCGGGGTGCGCGCGGGTTGGCGAGAGATATAGAGGGGCGCGGAGTGACTTCGACCGCGACTATGTTTGTTTTTTGAGCGCCCGAAGACACTCCGCGCACGACGTTTTTGCCCCGATGCCCTCTGCCACCCAACAGCTTCGGGTTCTTCCGAAGAGGAACCGTCTTGCCGAGCGGGTCATAGTGCCCGCGCCCTTCTTGCATCGGGAGCCCCGGGACGCCGGGGTGCGTTACCTCCCCGGCGGCGCAGGCGCCGCCCAACCTTCATGCAACGGACGCCCCGGAGCATCCCTCTTGAAGGCGGTCCGTATAAGATGGGGGCTGAAATGCAGGCGGGGATAAGTTTTTTTACGCTCAGAGCTCGACGCCGAAGAAGGTGGATGCAATCCAGATTGCGGCCAGATAGAGCACGACGGTCAGTGCACAGGCAATGCCCAGCGCGGCCCAGAAATCTATGCCGTTTCGGAGCATCAGCGGCAGCGCCAGAAACATCGGCAAGGTCGGCAGGACATACCAGAAGGTGGCTTCGGCATGGGCGGCGATACGTTCGGCGTCGGCCGTGTCGTTCCAGAGCCAGATGATGGCAAGAAGCGAGATCAGCGGCAGCGACGCAATCAAGGCGCCCAGAGCCGCGTAGCGCCGGGCGATTTCGGAAACGAGCATGATGATGATGCCGGAGAGCGCCGCCTTGACGATCGGATAGAGCAGGCCGCTCATTTTTTCCGGAAGGCGTCGAGGCTGACGACTTCGCCGTCGCCTTCGGGCTTCGGCGCGGGATCGGCCGGCTTCGAGGCTTCGGCGGCGGCCGGTTTTGCAGCGCCTTCGACCTGGAACTGAAGGCCGAACTGCACGCTCGGGTCGAAAAAGCCCTGCACGGCCGAGAAGGGCACGACGAGCTTTTCGGGAACCTTGTTGAAGGTGAGGTCGACCGAGAAACGTTCCTCGCTGACCTCGAGATTCCAGAACTGGTGCTGCAGAACGATGGTCATTTCGTCGGGATACTGCGCACGCAACTTCGATGAAATTTCGACGCCGGGTGCGCCGGTGCGGAAGGAAATGTAGAAATGATGCTCGCCCGGCAGACCCTGATCACGGGCGATGCGGAGTGCGCGGCGCACGACGCCCTTCAGCGCTTCCTGCGCCAGCATGTCGTATCGCATCAGGTCTTCGGCCAAGATCAGCTCCCGGAGCGCGGGTGAGTCGCGCTTTGCTTCATTCACGGTGATTCAAGCAGCGATTGCCGATGAAATCCAGACGAAGCGACGTGTCACGCCGCGTGATGCCGCAAGATTTCGTAACTGTGGCGCGCGGGACACCGCACCTGAAGACGATCGCCAGCTTGTGGATAAGTGGGGGTTTCTGTTGCCAGGTACCCCCGAACCCCGCCCTGACCGGCTAAAGCCAGGGACTTGATTTGAAGCTATCGCACTGCATTAAGCAGCGAGACGCGCCTCAGCATAGTTGTCGTTGGCAACTATAAAACGGCCCGATGACGGCGGAACCATGCCGGGCAAAAAAACTGTCTTTACACCCTCGTCGATCCTGTTTCGCCCCCAAGGGCCCTGCCGCGACAGGGGAAAATTGGTGGAGGCGCCGGGTACTGCCCCCGGGTCCGAATGGCTTATTCCACAGTCCGTTTATCACCATAGCCGCGCGGGCGAACCCGCTCGGCAAAACTAATATAGGCGTGAAATTCCTTATTTGAACCTCAATTCCGGCGAAATCGGACACCAGCTTGCCGTCGGGCAGGTTTTCAGAGGGAAATGCATGATTTCACGTCGGGCCGTGGTTTCCGGATTTGCCGCGCTGACGCCCGTGCTGGCGCTGCCGGCATGGGGCGCGGCCGAGCCTGCGGAGCCTGCCGCAAAGCTCGTCGCAGCGGCGCGGGCGCAGATCGGCGTTACGCTGTTTTACGATGGCGCCTATCGCCGCATCGCCTATCCAGGCGGGGATGTGGCACCGGAGCGCGGCGTCTGCACCGATGTGATCGTGCGGGGCTACCGGGCGGCCTTCGGCATCGATCTGCAGGAACGCGTGCATGAAGACATGAAGCGCGATTTTGCCGCCTACCCGGCCAATTGGGGCCTGACGCGGCCCGACAGCAATATCGACCACCGGCGGGTGCCGAACCTCGCGACGTTTTTCCGCCGGCAGGGCGGGGTGCTGGCCGATGGTACGGCGCTGGCGCCTGGCGATCTTGTGACGCAGACGATCGGCGGACGCTTGCCGCATATCTCGGTGGTCTCGGACAGGCAGGTGCGGGGCAGCAAGCGGCCGCTCGTGATCCATAATATCGGCGGCGGCGCGGAATATGCCGATATTCTCGACCGTTTCCCGGTGACGGGGCGGTTCCGCTACCTGCCCGCATGAGGCTTAATCCGCCGGCAGGTTGGCGCGCAGCAGGCGGACGACGTTGCCGCCCATGACCTTGGCGATCTCTTCTTCGGTGAAATTCGCCTTGCGCATCTCGCCGGTGAGTACGGCGAGTTCCGACGTGTCGAAATCGACACCAACCGCGCCATCATAGTCGGAGCCGAGGCCGACATGATCGACGCCCAGCGTGTCGATGGCGTAGCGGATGGCCTTCACCACGCCCTCAGGCGCGGTGTTGCAGATGGCGCCCGACCAGTAGCCGATGCCCACGACGCCACCCGCATCGGCGACGCGCTTCATCAGCGCGTCCTCGATGTTGCGGGGGCTGTTGCAGGCGCCCTTGATGCCGGTGTGGGAAATGACGATGGGCCGTGTCGCGATGGCGAGCACGTCCTCGACAACGGCCGGAGAAGAGTGGGCAACGTCGACCGTGATGTTGAGACGTTCCATCTCGTGCACGGCCTCCTTGCCGAAATCTGTGAGGCCTGCCTGGCTGACGCCATGCAGCGAGCCGCCGAGTTCGTTGTCGAAGAAGTGCTGCAAGCCCATCATCCGGTAGCCGGCGTCATAGAGACGCTGGATGTTTTCGAGCTTGCCTTCGAGCGGGTGCGAGCCTTCGGTGGCGAGAAGGCCGCCGACGGGCTTGCCGGTCTCGGCGCGGGCGGAGAGCAGCGCGTCGAGATCCGCGGTGCTGCGGATGATGGTCAGTTCGCCGGCGGCGGCGGCCTCGGCACGGTGAAGCTTTTCAGCCTGGTAAAGCGCGCGTTCGAGGAGGCTGTCCCATGTGCGGGCGGGCCAGCGCTGCACGATCGCCAGCAGCGAGATGACGTCGGAGCCGGCCTCGTTGCTCTCGTAGTTCTGGCCGCGCGGCACTTTCGTGACGACAGAGAAGACTTGCAGCGTCACATTGCCGTCGACAAGGCGGGGCAGATCGACATGGCCGCGGCTTGCGCGGTCCAGCGGGTCGCGGGCCCAGAGCAGCGTGTCGGCGTGGAGATCGGCGACGAGGAGGCTTTGGTGTTTGGCGGCGGCATCCTCACCGATCTCATAGGGTGCGTGTTCGGCAACACGGTTGATCTGGCCCTCAAGTACCGCAGGCAGGAAGGCAAGGGCGAGAATCGCCAGGAGGACGAGGATGGCTGCGAAGCCGATAAGGACACGTTTCATAAGATTTCCGCCCCGATTGTCGTTTTTCTTGCTGTCTTGTTTGCCGGCATTCTGGCCCCTGCTGCCTCAGGCCGCCAGTTTTCTGTGGATAACCGGTGGCTCACCGGGAGATTCGCGTGGCGGTGGAACCGGGACGCAGCTTCGCGCTAAACTAGACCAGCCGAATCTCAGGACCAGCCGATGAAACAATATCTCGACCTCATGCGCCTCGCGCGCGACACGGGCGTGACCAAGACCGACCGCACCGGCACGGGGACGCGCAGCATATTCGGCCATCAGATGCGCTTCGACCTCGCCGCCGGTTTTCCGCTGGTGACGACCAAGAAGCTGCACCTGAAGTCGATTGTGCACGAGTTGCTGTGGTTCCTCGCCGGTGACACCAACATCGCCTATCTGAAAGCCAATGGCGTCAGCATCTGGGACGACTGGGCGGACGCGAAGGGCGATCTCGGCCCGGTCTACGGGCATCAATGGCGCTCATGGCCGGCGCCCGACGGCACGAAGATCGACCAGATCAAGAATTTGCTGGAGCAGATCAAAAACAATCCCGATTCGCGGCGGCTGATCGTTTCGGCCTGGAACGTCGCCGATGTCGATCACATGGCGTTGCCGCCCTGCCATTGCCTGTTCCAGTTCTATGTCGCGGACGGCAGGCTCTCCTGCCAGCTCTACCAGCGCTCGGCCGATATTTTCCTCGGCGTGCCCTTCAACATCGCTTCCTACGCGTTGCTGACGATGATGGTGGCGCAGGTGACGGGGCTCGAGCCCGGCGAATTCATTCACACGTTCGGCGATGCGCATCTCTATCTCAATCATCTGGAGCAGGCCGACAAGCAGCTTCTCCGCGAACCGAAAAAGCTGCCGGTCATGCATATCAACCCGGATGTGATGAGCCTTTTCGATTTCACCTATGACGATTTCCGGCTCGAGGGCTACGAGGCGCACCCGCATATCGCCGCGCCTGTTGCCGTCTGATGCGGACGCGGCAGCGGATGCTGCTCTTCGGGCTGACGATTGTGCTGCTGCTGCTCGCCGCTTTCGCGATGTTCGTCATTCTGGTCAGCCTCAGGCCGCTCGACCCGGAAGCGCTGCGCGCGCCGGGCTTTACGGCGCTTTCTGAAATTCGGGTGGTGTGATGGGCATTCATGTCTGCTTCGTGGTCGCCATCGCCGACAACGGCGTCATCGGCCGTGACAACGGCTTGCCGTGGAAACTTTCGAGCGATATGGCGTTCTTCAAGCGCGTGACGATGGGCAAACCCGTCATCATGGGCCGCAAGACTTGGGAATCGCTGCCGAAGAAACCGTTGCCGGGGCGTCCGAATATCGTCGTCACGCGCAATGCGGCTTATGTGGCGGAGGGTGCCGAACTCGCGATGTCGGCATCGGCGGCGCTTGCCCTGGCCCGGGCACTGGCGGTGCAAGCCGGGGCCGACGAAATCATGGTGATCGGCGGCGCGCAGCTTTACGCCGAGATGTTCGATCACGCCGACCGGCTCTACATCACCGAGGTTCATGCCGCACCCGACGGCGATGTCAGCTTTCCGGCCTTCGACCGACGGCAATGGCGTGAAGTTTCGCGCGAGCGGCATGCGGCGGGAGAGAAGGACAGCGCCGATTATTCTTTTGTAGTGCTGGAGAGAGCCTGACATCGCATATTCCTGACCAATGGTCAGTTGGACGCGCGCGCAATTGAGTTGCGCGGCTTCGCGCCTCATACTTCGGGCGACATTCGCAACCGGAGCGCGATCCCTTGAAGAAAATCGTAATTCTTTTTCTGTCGCTGGTCCTTGCCGGTTGCTGGGACGGTGCGGCAAAGCCGGGAAGCTCGACAGTGGAACAGCAAAAAGCGGAGATCGCCGATCTCGTCAACAACTGGGCTTTCCATCGCGATCAGGAAGCATGGGACGATCTTTCCGCGACGTTTCACAAGGGCGGCACGATTTCGCTGAGCTGGTTCGACGGGCCGCATGAGGGTTTTGTGGTGGCTTCGCGCCAGCTTGCCGCGCGTAGCGGCGCACTGCTCAAGCATTATATCGGGGTTCCGCGCATCAGGGTGAACGGCGACAGGGGGCTGAGCGAGGTCAACGTGACCATCATGGTGCGCGCGAAGACGCCGGCCGGCGAAGTCGACACGACGTCCTATGCGCGTTTCATCGACCGTGTCGAGAAAAGGGATGGCGCGTGGAAGATTCTGAAGCGCACCGCCGTCTATGAAAAAGACCGCGCCGATCCGGTCGATCGCCCGTCGCTGCCCGACGCCTTTTTCGAGGGACTGGACAAATTTCCCGAACAGTTGAAGTTCCTTGCCGCCAGCCTCGACAAGGGCGGCATTCCGCTCTCGCCCGCCACCGTGCTCGACAAGAGCCCGCAGCTTGCGGCGCTTCATGCCGAAGGCGACGCCTGGCTTGCCGGGAATTGACGTTTCGATTTCCTGAAAGAAGCGGCGATTGAGTTTCCCGGCCACCCGTCCCACAATGCGTGTCTCTCATTGCGATTTTTCAGCGGAGACGACATATGGATGTGCGTGCGGCGGTGGCATTCGAAGCGGGCAAGCCGCTTGAAATCGAAACGGTGCAACTCGACGGGCCGAAGGCGGGCGAGGTGCTTGTCGAGATAAAGGCCACCGGCATCTGCCACACCGATGCGTTCACGCTGTCGGGCGAGGACCCCGAAGGCGCCTTTCCGGCGATCCTCGGCCATGAAGGCGCAGGCGTCGTCGTCGATGTCGGCCCCGGCGTCAAGTCGCTGGCGGTCGGCGACCACGTGATTCCGCTCTACACGCCCGAGTGCCGCGAGTGCAAAAGCTGCACCAGCCACAAGACCAATCTCTGCACATCGATCCGCGCGACGCAGGGCAAGGGCGTGATGCCCGATGGCACCAGCCGCTTTTCGTACAAGGGCAAGCCCGTGCTGCACTATATGGGCTGTTCGACCTTTGCGAACTACACCGTGCTGCCGGAAATTGCACTGGCGAAAGTGCGTAAGGACGCGCCGTTCGACAAGATCTGCTACATCGGCTGCGGTGTCACGACGGGCCTCGGTGCGGTGATTTTCACGGCGAAGGTCGAGGCAGGCGCGAATGTCGTCGTGTTCGGTCTCGGCGGCATCGGCCTCAATGTCATTCAGGGCGCGCGCATGGTCGGCGCCAACATGATCGTCGGCGTCGACATCAATCCCGAGCGCGAGGGCCTCGCGCGGCAGTTCGGCATGACGCATTTCGTCAATCCGAAAGAGATCAAGGGCGACATTGTCGGGCATATCGTCGAACTGACCGGCGGCGGCGCCGATTACAGCTTCGAGTGCATCGGCAACGTCAACACGATGCGGCAGGCACTCGAATGCTGCCATCGCGGCTGGGGCGAAAGCATCATCATCGGCGTCGCGGGCGCCGGACAGGAAATATCGACGCGGCCGTTCCAGCTCGTCACGGGCCGCGTCTGGAAGGGCACAGCTTTTGGCGGCGCGCGCGGGCGCACCGACGTACCGCGCATCGTCGACTGGTACATGGACGGCAAGGTCGACATCGACAATCTGATCACCCACACGATGCCACTCGAGGAGATCAACAAGGGTTTCGACCTGATGCATGAAGGCAAATCGATCCGCTCCGTCGTGGTTTATTGATGGCGCTGGAGACGCTCGAAACGCATCGCTGTTTCGCCGGCACGCTCGGCATCTATCGTCATGTCTCGGCGGCGACGGGAACGCCGATGCGTTTTTCGGTCTATGTGCCGGACGGAAAGGGGCCATTTCCGGCGGTGATTTTTCTTGCGGGCCTCACCTGTACGGAAGAGAACTTCACCGTGAAGGCCGGCGCCTATGCGCATGCTTCGAAGCTTGGGCTTGTCGTTGTCGCGCCGGACACAAGCCCGCGCGGGGAGGGCGTCGCCGATGACGGGGCTTACGATCTCGGGCAGGGCGCGGGGTTTTATATCGACGCGACGGAGAAGCCCTGGGCGCCGCATTTCCGCATGGAAAGCTATGTCGCGCGCGACCTGCAAACGGCATTGCGTGAGAATTTCCCGGTCGACCCCGCGCGACAAGGCATCACCGGGCATTCGATGGGCGGGCATGGCGCGCTGACACTGGCGCTGAAGCATCCCGATTCCTTCCATTCGGTTTCGGCCTTCGCGCCGATTGTCTCGCCGACACGTTGCCCCTGGGGCGAAAAGGCGTTCAGCGCCTATCTCGGGCCGGATCGTGCCGAGTGGACTGCGCATGACGCTTCGCTATTGATGGCGGGCGGCGCGGCGCTTGGGCGCTACGACGACATCCTGATCGATCAGGGCCTTGCCGATAATTTTCTCGAGAAAGAGCTGAAGCCGGAACTCTTCGAGGAGGCTTGTCAGGCCGTGAAACAGAAGCTGACGCTGCGGCGCCGGCCCGGCCACGACCATTCCTATTATTTCATCCAGACCTTTATCGGCGACCATCTCGCGTTTCACCGCGAGCGGCTCGGTTGAGGGAGGTCATTGCGGAGCCCGTCGCGCATTGACAGAATGCCTTCCACAGAAACTCCGCATCAGACGGAACATCAGGGAGGATACTCATGACCGCGATGAAACTCATCGCCGAGGGCTTGCGATTTCCGGAGGGCCCGATTGCGATGCCGGACGGCAGCATCGTGCTGGTCGAAATCGCGCGCGGTACGCTGACGCGGGTGACGGCGGCGGGAAAGGTCGAGGTCATCGCCGATCTCGGTGGCGGGCCAAATGGCGCGGCGATCGGACCCGACGGCGCCTGCTACGTCTGCAACGATGGCGGCTTCGAGTTTCACGAGGTCGACGGACGGCTGGTGCCGGGCGACGCGCCAGCGAATTATTCGGGCGGGCGCATCGAGCGCGTCGATCTCAAGACGGGCGAGTTCAAGGTTCTCTACAAGGAATGCAACGGCATTCCGCTCAACGGTCCCAACGACATCGTCTTCGACCGCGAGGGCGGTTTCTGGTTCACCGATCTCGGCAAGGGGCGCGGCCGCACGCAGGATCGCGGCGGTCTCTATTACGCGAAAATCGACGGATCTTCGATCAAGGAGGTCGTTTTTCCGATTACATCGCCAAACGGCGTGGGCTTGTCGCCCGATGAGAAGACCGTTTATGTCGCCGACACGATACCCGGCCGGCTTTGGGCCTTTGACATCGGCGCGCCCGGCGAAGTTGTCCGTCAGCCGGGACCGATGCCGGGCCGCTTCGTGGCGTCGGGGCCGCAGCTTTGCTTCTTCGATAGCCTGGCGGTCGACGCGGAGGGAAATATCTGCGTGGCGACGATTTTCAATGCGGGTATCACGACCATTTCACCCGACGGCTCGAAGGTGACGCATACCCCGACCGACGATTTCATCACCACCAATATCTGTTTCGGCGGCAAGGATTTGAAGACGGCCTATATCACGTTGTCGTCGAGCGGAAGACTTGTGTCGATGGACTGGCCGGTGGCCGGGCTGCCGCTCAACTTCCTCAACAAGTAAGCGAATGATGGAAAGATATGTT
This sequence comes from Parvibaculum sp., assembly GCF_040882025.1. Classification (GTDB taxonomy): domain Bacteria; phylum Pseudomonadota; class Alphaproteobacteria; order Parvibaculales; family Parvibaculaceae; genus Parvibaculum. The sequence goes on from NZ_JBBECC010000090.1 coordinate 23,564, forward strand.
CCGGCTCCGGAACGTATCTTTCCGCATGCCGGAGGCCGTGCAAACATGCGCCGCCTTTGGGGTACACGGCGATCTATCAGATTTCAGGGAGGACAAGATGCGCCTATTTGTAAGTGTGCTCGTTGCGTTGTTTGCGTTCACCGGAGCGGCTTTCGCCGATCCGTTCGCCAATTTTTATGGCAATACCGTCAAGGTGGTCGGCGCGGCCGGCGAGCGCTCGGTCTTTATCGACGCGGGCGGGGCTTACTCGCAAAAACTGCCGGACGGCAGCACGGCGGAAGGCACCTACAAGATCGACGGCGACACCGCCTGCTTCCTCGGCGGCGAGCAGCCTTATTGCGTGCCGACGCAGGAGCGTGAGGTCGGTGAAAGCTGGGAGCTGACGGCGCCCGACGGCTCGAAGGAAACCGCGACGCTGGTTGCGGGCCGCTAAGGCTTCAATCGTCGTATCGGAAAGGCCGGTCCCGCAAGGGACCGGCCTTTTTCGTATCCGGGCCGCTTCCGGCGATGTGTGGGCTTACGCTACCGCGCGCGGGGATGCTTGCGCCTGCTCGCCTTCATCGACAATCGGCGCGAATCCGCCATAGATCATGCGCATGCCGTCGAACACCATCTTGTCGTGGTCGGGTTGCATGCGTTCGTCCTCCATCGTCTTCTTCATGCCTTCGTCGCGGATGGATTTCGACGGCCATTCGACCCAGGAGAAGACGATTGCCTCGTCGTTCTTTGCCTTCACGGCGCGCTGGAAGTCGGTGACCTTGCCTTCGGGCACGTCATCGCTCCAGGCTTCCACCACCCGGGTCGCGCCGTGCTCCATGAAGACCTTTGCGGCTTTACCCGCCATCTCGCGATAGGCCTCCTTGTTCGCGGTGGGCACGGCGAGCACATAGCCGTCCGCATAGCCCATCTTCCCGCCCGGGCCTTCGTCCAGGATCGGCGCGAAACCGCCAAAGACCATGCGCATGCCGTCGAAGGGCATCTGACCCATTTCGTGCATGCGCGGGTCGGCTATCATCTTCTGACCGGCGTCGTCGCGGACCTTCCTTGAGGGGTATTCGCACCAGGAGAAGAGGACCGTTTCATCGGGCTTCGCCTGCACGGCGCCCTTGAAGTCGGTCACCTTGCCGTCCGGCACCTCATCGCCCCAGCCTTCCACGAGGCGCTGCATGCCGAATTCCGCAAATATCGGCCAGGCACCGGATGCGTGCTTGCGGTAAGCCTCTTTGTTGGCCGTTGGCACGGCGACGATGAATCCTTCGATATAAGTCATGTCGTTTCTCCTCATAATTCACGCCACGCCCGACCTATTGAATTGATATCAACATATAAACCCCGTGTCAAAAATATGGGCCTGAAAACCGTGCGACTTTATTCTTCGACAATAATCGCGGGCGCCTTGCGGCTGCCCTCGCCAAGCGCGCGGTCGATATGCGCGGCGACGCGGGCGGCGATATCGATGAAGGGCTTTGCTTCGGGACTGTCCGGCGCGGTGGCGACCACAGGCTCGCCCTTGTCCGACGTTTCGCGGATCGTCATGTGCAGCGGCACTTCGCCAAGAAAATCGCAGCCGAGTTTTTCGGCCATCCGGCGCGCGCCGCCTTCGCCGAAGATCCAGGACTTCTCGCCCGAGCCGGGGCTGATGAAATACGCCATGTTCTCGACAATGCCGAAGACCGGCACATGCGTCTTTTCGAACATCGCGTAGCCCTTGCGCGCGTCGATCAGCGCGATTTCCTGCGGCGTCGAGACGATGACGGCGCCGGTCAACGGCACGCGCTGTGCCATCGTCAATTGTGCGTCGCCCGTTCCGGGCGGCATGTCGACGATCAGCACGTCGAGCTCACCCCATTCGACATCCATCATCATCTGCGTCAGCGCCGACTGCACCATCGGTCCGCGCCAGATCATTGGCGTGTCCTCGGCGACGAGGAAGCCGATCGACATGGTCTTCAGGCCATGTTTTTCCATCGGCAGCAGTTTCTTGCCGTCGCGCGTTTCGGGCTTGCCCTTGATGCCCATCATGCGGGGGATGGAAGGCCCGTAAATGTCGGCGTCGAGCAGACCGACACGGCGACCGAGTTTTGCAAGCGCGAGGGCGAGATTGACCGCGACCGTCGACTTGCCGACGCCTCCCTTGCCGCTCGCCACCGCGACGATTGCCTTGACGCCAGGGATTTGGAGAGGGCCTTGTTGGGCGGTGCGCGGCTGTTGTGGCCTGTTGCCATGCGCGTGTCCGTGAGCGGGAGGTTGCGCGCCCGCATCGCCGCGATGTGCGGTCAGCACCGCCGTAACGCTCAGGACACCGGGCAGGCGCTTCACGGCCGCCTCGCAAGCCTGGCGCAGCGGCTCTTTCGCCGTGCCTTTCGCTGGGTCGACCTCCAGTGAGAAACCGACATGACCTTCGCGTACCACGAGCCCCTGCAGAATACCGCCCGCGACGACATCTTTGCCGGTCTCCTCGTCCACGATGCGCGACAGTGCGGCGGCAACGTCGTCTCGGGTTACGCTGCTCATGGTTGAATTGCCTCTATGTAATGGTTGTCGGCTCGTGTGACGACGATTTCGCGCGATCCTTCGGTTTCGGGCTGTGCTGCGTCCGGTTCGCGTTGCGTGGGCATGGTGTCTGTCATATAACCCCCGGTAGAAGCGTTTCCAACCGGTCTCTCGCAACGCACTCGAAGGAACATGGATGCCCTGGAGCAATCAGAACGGCGGCGGTGGCTGGCAGGGTGGCGGCAATCGAGGTCCGTGGGGGCAGGGACCTTCCGGTGGCGGCAATCAGCCCCCCGATCTCGATGAGCTGATCCGGCGCGCGCAGGAGAAGTTCCGGCAGATGTTTCCCGGTGGCGGCGGTGGCGGGAATGGCGGTACGGCCAGAGGCGCCGGCGGCGGCTCGGGGCCGTTTCTCCTGATCGGTCTCGTTATTCTGGGTCTCATTGCCTACAGCTCGTTCTTTCGCGTCAATGTCAACGAACAGGGCATTGTGCTGCGGTTCGGCAAGCTGGCGCGCACGGTCGAGCCCGGCCTGCACATGAAGTTCCCGTTCCCTATCGAAACGGTCTACACACCGGCCGTTACCAACATCACGACCGTCGACATCGGTATTCGTGTGGCCGGCAGTTCGGCCGTCACGGTGCCGGAAGAAGGTCTGATGCTGACCGGTGATGAAAACATCGTCGATATCGGCTTTTCGGTGCAGTGGCGCATCAACAGCGCACACTCTTTCCTTTTCAACGTCGAAGAGCCCGACCGCGCGGTGAAGGCCGTCGCCGAGAGCATGATGCGCGAGGCGGTCGGCCAGTCGAAGATCGAGGTGCTGCAGACCGTCGGTCGCCGTGAAGTGCAGGATCAGGTCCGCACCGGCCTTCAAGCGACGCTCGACAGCTATGGGGCCGGTATCGAAATCACCGAGGTCAGGCTGCAGAAAGTCGACCCGCCGGCGCAGGTGCTCGACGCGTTTCGCGATGTGCAGGCTGCGCGCGCCGACCAGGAGCGCTTGCGCAACCAGGCGGAGACCTATGCCAACACTGTCGTCCCGCGGGCGCGTGGTGATGCGGCCCAGATCACGCAGGCCGCCGAGGCCTATCGCGAACAGATCGTCGCCGAAGCCCAGGGCGAGGCGGCCCGTTTCATCTCGATCTATGAAGAGTATCGAAAGGCGACGGACGTGACGCGCCGGCGCATCTATCTCGAAACCATGGAGGAAGTCCTCGGCGGCATGAACAAGGTTCTGATGGATGGTGTGCAGGGCGGGCAAGGTGTGTTGCCCTATCTTCCGCTCAACGAACTGAAGCCGAAGGCCCCGGCGGCGGCGCCGGGTTCGAATGCGGCGACGGGAGGTGGCCGATGAACAGGTCCATAGCCATCGGCGCCGGTATCACGGCGTTTATCATCGCGATCGTGCTCTATCTCTCCGCCTTCACGGTCAGCATGACCCAACAGGCGATCGTGCTGCAGTTCGGCGATCCGCGGCAGGTCATCACGGAACCGGGCCTGCACTGGAAAGTGCCGTTCATCCAGAATGTCGTCTATATCGACAAGCGCATTCTCAATCTCGACTCGCCCGCCGAGGAAATCATTGCCAAGGACCGCAAGCGTCTGGTGGTCGATGCCTTCGCGCGCTATCGCATCGTCGACTCGCTGCGCTTCTACCAGTCGGTGGGCGATCCGCGCAACGCGACGGAACGTCTGAGGCCGAACTTCATCTCGTCGCTCAGGAACGTGCTCGGCGACCACACGCTGGAGGAGCTGGTGCGCGACAATCGCGCCGGTCTGATGAAAAACATCCAGGCGGCGTTCAACAGTGCTGCCCAACAGTTCGGCATCGAGGTCGTGGATGTCCGCATCCGCCGCGCCGATCTGCCCGAGCAGAACAGCCAGGCGATCTATCAGCGCATGCAGACCGAGCGCGAGCGCGAAGCGGCCGAGATTCGTGCGCAAGGCAACGAGGAAGCGCAGCGCATCCGTGCCCGCGCCGACCGCGAATCGACGGTCATCATCGCCGAGGCGGAACGCGACGGACAGATCGCACGCGGCGAAGGCGACGCGACGCGCAACGCCATCTATGCCGAGGCCTATTCGCGGGATGCCGAGTTCTTTGCCTTCTACCGTTCGATGCAGGCCTATCGCGAAGGCCTGAAAGGCGACAACACGACGATGGTCGTGACGCCGGAGGGCGAGTTCTTCCGCTATTTCGGGGCCGAGGCCGGGCGCGCCAGGCGCTGATCGACGCGCATGTGGGTCGATCTTCTCTCCGCGCTCGGACTGGCCATCGCGCTTGAGGGGCTGGCCTATGCCGCCTTTCCGGGCCCGATGCGCCGGGCGATGGCCGCGGTTTCGCTGCAGCCCGAACAGGCGCTGAGGATGGCCGGGCTCGCGGCGCTCGCCGCCGGCGTCTTCATTGTCTGGCTGGTGCGCGGCTGACGGACATCACGCCTCAATTCGTCCATAATCGGGCCCACAATGAAGCCAGAGTCGCGTCCTGAAGACGCGGCGATCCGGCCGAGGGGAGTGGTGTTTCGATGGAATGGACCGGTATTTGGCGGGCGCGGCGCGGGGTTGTCCGCCTCGTCGAGGGTGTGCAGCGCGATGTTCGCCAGCAACGGGGAGATGACTCCCCCAACGCAGGTGGCAACTTCGAGTTCGAGGTGACGCTCGGGCTGGTTCGTGGGGCTCGTGGGATGCACTGACTTATGGAGGTTGCCCGCGGCGTCGCCGCGGCGCTTCTGGTTTGGCCCCTGCTTGTGTCCACGGCGCAGGCGCAGAGTGCGGCCCCCGACAGCTTCGCCGCGCTTGCCGAGCGCCTGTCGCCGGCCGTCGTCAACATTTCGACATCGCAGGTTCTCGATGCCGGCCGGCAGCCCATTCCCGGCGTGCCGGAGGATTCGCCGCTCAACGATTTCTTCAAGGATTTCATGGAGCAGCAGGGCCAGCGCCCGCAACGCGTGCAATCGCTCGGTTCCGGTTTCGTGATCGACCCGTCGGGGGTCGTCGTCACCAACAATCATGTGATCGACGGCGCCGACAAGATCGAGGTCATCTTCATGGATGGCACGACGCTGCCGGCGACCCTGACCGGACGCGATCCGAAAACCGACATCGCCGTCCTCAAGGTCGAAAGCCGGACGCCGCTTCCCTTCGTCGAACTCGGCGACAGCTCGAAAGCGCGCGTCGGCGACTGGGTGATCGCGATCGGCAATCCTTTCGGCCTCGGCGGCACGGTCACGGCCGGCATCATCTCGGCGCTCAACCGCGACATCCATGCCGGCAATTACGACGATTTCATCCAGACCGACGCCTCGATCAACCGGGGCAATTCCGGCGGACCTCTTTTCGACATGGAAGGCCGCGTGGTCGGCGTCAATTCGGCGATCATTTCGCCGTCGGGCGCTTCGGTGGGCATCGGCTTTGCCGTGCCGGCGACGACCGTCCGGCCCATCGTCGACCAGATCCTCGAACATGGCGAGACGCGGCGCGGCTGGATCGGCGTGCGCATCCAGACCGTGACGCCGGAAATCGCCGACAGTCTCGGTCTCGCCCCGGTGCGCGGCGCGCTGATCGCCGGTCTCGACGAGAGCGGGCCGGCGGCGGCGGCCGGCATCGAAACCGGCGATATCGTGCTGAGTTTCGACGGGCGCAACATTGCGGCGATGCGCGACCTGCCGCGCGTCGTTGCCGAAACGGAAGTCGGCAAGACGGTCGATGTCGAAATCTTTCGCGGCGAGCGCATCATCGGCGTCAAGGTCAAGGTGGCGCGGCTCGACGAATCCGAAGACGCGCCCGAAGAACGGCCAACGACGGAAACGCCCGCGCCCGCCCGGACCGTCGTGCTCGGCATCAGCCTTGCGCCACTGACCGCCGAAGCGCGCGCCCGCTTCAACCTGGAGGCGGATATCGAGGGCGTTCTCGTCAGCGACGTCGATCCGTTGAGTGCGGCGGCCGAGAAGGGCGTTCGCCCCGGCGATGTCATCCAGCAGGTCGCGCAACGCGACGTGGCGACGCCTGCCGATGTCGAGCGCATCGTCCAGTCCGAAGAGAAGGCGGGGCGCAGCAC
>NZ_JBBECC010000091.1:0-22920 GCF_040882025.1 Parvibaculum sp.
CCTAACCCGCCGCCAGCTTCTTCTTCAGCGCATCGCGGAAGGTGCGGATGCGGTTGGCATTGGCGCCGAGATCGCTGATGCCGACGCGCGAGACCGAACGGATATCGACCGCGGCGCCGCCGTCGCGTTCGGCGACCCGTATAACGACGTCGTCCTTGAAATTCATCACCCGCGTCGTGGCGGTCGCTTCGATGAGGCCGGCTTCGGGGTTCATCGAGACGATGGCCCAGCCAAGGTCGCGCGCGGTTTCGACCGCCGCCTCGAAGACCTTGCCCGGTTGTGCGTCGATCGGAATGGTCGCGATGTCGGGATAGGCCTGCACCTGCAGTTCGGCGAGGTTCTCGGGTTCGGCGCGGGTAAGCGGATTGGTCCCCTCGCCGCGCAGCGCGGCGATGGCGTCGAATTGCGGCGGGTTGTCGAGATCGGTCGTGATGTCGTGAATGCCCGGCACCTGCGCCCCGGCCATGATCGCCTGCACCACCGGCGCGGCGACGAGGAGGCCGAGAACAAGGCCTGCGATCGCGAGCCGCGCGCCGCTGCGGTTCGAAACGAGCGTGCGAACGATGCCCGCCGCCGAAACGACGACGGCCACGAGGCCGATCGCGGCGGCAAGCGCAAGACCCCTGACCGCAATGCCGAAATGGAGCAGCTCGAAACGGTTGCCAAGAACGCAGACCGCCAGCACGACCAGAGCCGCGACGGCAATCCACAATCCCCATTTGGCCAGACGCGATTGCTGACGGTCCATGATGTCCTCCCCCTCGATACCGTTCGGGCGGACCCGTCATGGACCCGCCCGTCGTTCCCTCTACCTTACTCGGCGGCTGTCGCCGTCGGCAGCTTGTAGTCCTTGAACTGTTCGCGCAGCGCCAGTTTCTGAATCTTGCCGGTCGCCGTGTGCGGAATTTCCGTCACGAACACCACATCGTCCGGCATCCACCATTTGGCGATCTTGCCGTCCATGTAGCGCAGGATTTCTTCCTTGGTCGGCTTCTCGCCTTCCTTCGGAATGACGATCAGCAGTGGCCGCTCGTCCCATTTCGGATGGACGATGCCGATGACGGCGGCTTCCGTCACTTTCGGATGGCCGACGGCGAGGTTTTCGATCTCGATCGAGGAAATCCATTCGCCGCCCGATTTGATGACGTCCTTGGCGCGGTCGGTAATCTGCATGTAGCCGCCCGGATCGATGGTGGCGACGTCGCCGGTGTCGAACCAGCCGTCCTTGTCGAGGATGTTGCCGCCTTCGCCCTTGAGGTAGGCGCCGGCGATCGCCGGCCCGCGCACCATCAGGTGACCGAAGGCCTTGCCGTCCGACGGCAGCTCGTTGCCGTCATCGTCGGTGATCTTCATTTCGACGGTGTAGATGGCGCGGCCCTGCTTCACCTTGACGTCGATCTGCTTTTCGAGCGGCAGATCTTCCATGCCGGCCTTCAAGGCGCCCAGCGTCCCCATCGGCGACATTTCGGTCATGCCCCAGGCGTGGAACACCTTCACGTCGTAGTTCTTCTCGAAGATTTCGATCATCGAGCGCGGTGCCGCCGAGCCGCCGATGACGACACGGTTGAGCGCCGGCAGTTGCGCGCCGCTCTTTTCGAGATATTGCAGCAGCATCAGCCAGACGGTCGGCACGGCCGCCGTCACCGACACTTTTTCGCTGTCGAGCAGTTCATAGATGCTGGCGCCGTCCATATTGGCGCCGGGCATCACGATCTTGGCGCCGACGGCAGGCGCCGCGAAGGCGATGCCCCAGGCATTGGCATGGAACATCGGCACCACGGGCAGGATCGCGTCGGTCGACTTCATGCCGAGCGCGTCGCCCATATTGGCGGCCATCGAATGCAGCACGTTGGAGCGGTGCGAATAGAGCACGCCCTTCGGATTGCCGGTCGTGCCCGAGGTGTAGCAAAGCCCGCAAGCCGCGTTCTCGTCGACTTCCGCCCATTTGAAGTCACCCTTCTCCGCCTCCACGATCTCCTCGAAGCAAAGCGCGTTCGGAAGCTTCGTTTGCGGCATATGCGCCTTGTCGGTCATCACAACATAGGCCTTCACCTTCGGAAGCTGGTCGGCGATACCTTCGAGGATCGGCACGAAGGTGAGATCGAGGAAGATGATTTTGTCTTCGGCGTGATTGATGATGTAGACGAGCTGCTCGGCGAAGAGGCGCGGATTGAGCGTGTGGCAGACGGCGCCCATGCCCATGATGCCGTACCAGGCTTCGAGGTGGCGGGCCGTGTTCCAGGCCATGGTCGCGACGATGTCGCCCTCCTTGACGCCGAGCTTCGTCAGCGCCTGCGCCGCCTTGCGGGCGCGCAGATGTATGTCCTTGTAGGTCGTCCGCGTGATCGGCCCCTCGACCGAACGGGTCACGACCTCGCGGTCGCCGTGAAAACGCGCCGCATGATCGATGATCGTCGACACGCGCAGCGGCCAGTCCTGCATCAAACCCTTCATGGATCCGTCCCTCTATCCTGTGTGGCGTCCCCGCCGGGGCGGCCCCGGCATCGGCCCGTTTGCGGGCCTCTTTGCCGGGCAGTCTAGTGACGTTTTCCCCGCCTCACAACGGCCCGCCGCAGCGTTTGCCTTGCTTTCGGCCCGCCCCGCCCCTTCTAATAGGGCAACAAAACAACAGGATTTCAGGGGGGCTTTGCCGATGACCGATCTTCATTTCCGCTCGGCCAGCGATCTCGGGCGGATGATCCGCCGCCGCGAGGTCAGTTCGGCGGAGCTGACCGGGCATTTCATCGCGCGGATCGAAAAGCACGATCCGAAGATCAACGCCGTGGTGGCGCGGGACTTCGACGGCGCGCGCAAGGCGGCGAAAGAGGCCGACGCGGCGCAGGCCCGCGGCGAGGTCAAGGGGCCGCTGCACGGCCTGCCCTTCACCATCAAGGACGCCTATGAAGTCGCGGGGCTCGTCTCGACCGGCGGCAACCCGGCCTGGAAGGACCATGTGCCGTCCCGCAGCGCCACCTCCATCGAGCGGCTGCAGCGGGCGGGCGCCATCGTCTTCGGCAAGACCAACGTGCCCTATCTCTCGGGCGATTTGCAGAGCTACAACGACATTTACGGCACCACCAACAACCCTTACGCGCTCGAATGCGGACCCGGCGGTTCCTCGGGCGGCTCGGCCGCCTCGCTGGCGGCCGGTTTCACATCGGCCGAATTCGGCTCCGACATCGGCGGCTCGATCCGCACGCCGGCGCATCTCTGCGGCGTCTTCGGCCACAAGCCGACATTCGACATCGTGCCGAAGCGCGGCCATCTTTCGCCGCCGCCGGGCGCATTGTCGGAAGGCAATCTCTCGGTCGCCGGTCCCCTCGCCCGCAGCGCCGAAGACCTTGAACGCCTGCTCGACATCGCCGCCGGTCCCGACTGGGCGGACGCCATCGGCTGGAAGCTCGACCTGCCGCCCGCGCGCGCCAAATCCCCACGCGAACTTCGCGTCGCCGTCTGGATCGAGGACGCGTTCTGCGACATCGACAAGGAAAGCGTGGACCTCCTCACCAATGCTGCCAAGGCGCTCGCCGATGCGGGCGCCAATGTCGACTGGACCGCACGTCCCGATTTCACGCTCGCCGAAATCACCGAATGCTATCTGATCCTGCTTCATTCGGTGACAGGCGCAGGCATGCCGCAAAGCATCCGCGATCACTGGTCGGAAATGAAAAAAGGCTTCGCGCCGGACGACAAGAGCCACCGCGCTCTGCAAGCCATCGGCGGCACGCTCTCGATCGCCGAGCGCGCCATCTGGAGGGAGACACAGGCGCAGCTTCGCTGGAAGTGGCACCAGTTCTTCAAGAGCTACGATGTCGTCCTCGCGCCCGTGATGATGCGCCCCGCCTTCGAGCACAATCACGAAACCAACTGGCACAAGCGCGAACTCGACGTGAACGGCGTCGTGCGCCCCTATATGGACGTCCTCATCTGGGCCGGCCCCGCCGTCGTTTCCTACCTTCCCGCCTCCGTCGCGCCGGTCGGCATCACGAGTGCGGGCAAGCCCGTCGGCATCCAGATCATCGGCCCGCATCTCGAAGACCGCACGACCATCGCCGTGGCCAGCATGTTCGAGGAAATCCTCGGCGGGTTTAGGCCGCCGAAGGGGTATTGATCCATCCCTGAACGTCATTGCGAGCGAAGCGAAGCAACCCAGAAGGCGTCAATCTCAGTTTGCGCGGCTTTCTGGGTTGCTTCGGCCTGCGGCCTCGCAATGACGAACAAGGGGGCTTTGACACGCTTCCCCGCCCCTCCCATTATGGCCACAAAGCCGCACAGCATCTGACCCGAGGAGCTCCCCGATGAGCCTGTCCAACGCCGCCGTTCGCGACATCGAGACCGTGATCCATCCCTACACGAATCTCGACACGTTCCGCAGCACGGGCCCGATGATCATCGAGCGCGGCGAGGGCATCTATGTCTATGACAATGGCGGCAATAAATATATCGAGGGCCTTGCCGGCCTCTGGTGCACCTCGCTCGGCTACAACGAGCAGGAGCTGATCGACGCCGCCACCGAGCAGATGCGCCAAATCCCCTTCACCCATGTTTTCGGCGGCAAGAGCCATGAGCGCGCGGCGGAAGCGGCCGAGCGGCTCAAGGCCATCGCGCCGCATGCGGCCTCCAAGGTTCTCTTCTGCGGTTCGGGCTCGGAAGCCAACGACCAGCAGATGAAACTCGTCTGGTATTACAACAACGCGCTAGGGCGCCCGAGGAAGAAGAAATTCATTTCGCGCACCCGCGGCTATCACGGCGTCACCGTGGCGTCGGCCTCGCTCACGGGCCTGCCCGGCAATCACCGCGATTTCGACCTGCCGATTTCGGGCGTGCTCCACACCGACTGCCCGCATTACTACCGCTATGCCGAACCCGGCGAAACGGAAGACGAGTTCACGACGCGGCTGGCCAAAAACCTCGAGGACATGATCATCCGCGAGGACCCGGAAACGGTCGCCGCCTTCATCGCCGAGCCGATCATGGGCGCGGGCGGCGTCGTCATTCCGCCCGCCGGCTATTTCGAGAAGATCCAGACGGTGCTGCAGAAATACGACATCTATTTCATCGCCGATGAAGTCATTTGCGGCTTCGGCCGCACCGGCAACATGTTCGGGTCCGAGACCTTCAACATGAAAGTCGATTCCATTTCGGTCGCCAAGGCGCTGTCGTCGGCCTATTTCCCCATCGCCGCCGTCACGGTCGGCGAAGAGATGTATCAGGCGATGATCGACGAGAGCAAAAAGATCGGCATGTTCGGCCACGGCTTTACCTATACCGCGCATCCGGTCGGCGCGGCGGTTGCGGCCAAGACGCTGGAGATCTACGAGAAGCGCAACATTGTCGGCCATGTGCGGGCCCTCGCCCCGCACTTCGAGGCGCATGTCGCGCGTCTCGCCGATCATCCACTGGTCGGCCATGCCCGCGCCAAAGGTCTCCTCGGCGCCATCGAACTCGTCGCCGACAAGAAGACGAAAAAGAGCTTCGAGCCGAGCCTCGGTATCGGCGCCGCCGTCGTTGCTGCCGCACAGAAGCACGGACTCATCGTGCGGCCGCTGGCCGGCGACATCGTCGCCTTCTGCCCGCCGCTCATCATCAATGCCGAACAGATCGACGCGATTTTCGCGGCCATCGAAAAGGCGCTCGACGATGTGGAGGCGCGGGTCGGCAAGGAAGGCCTGCGCGCCGCCTGATGCCCGAGCTTCGCTATCAACTGACCTTCGAGGGCAAGGTCGCGCCGGACGACGACATGGGCGCGCAAATGACGATCGAGGCGACGGCGCCGATCCCGGCGGGCGTCGACGACGTGCTGCGCCAGAACGGTTCGTCGGCCTCCATGAGCGCCACGGTCGAAACGGATGAGTATGGCGGCTTCACCGAGACCGGCGAAATCCGCTTCGGCGCGGGCGTTATCCGCTATGTCTCGCGCGGCGAGGGCTTCATCGAGGAGACCGAAGAGCCCGACATCCAGCAGGGCTGTGTCATCCGCCGCATCGACGGCGGCAGCGGCATCTTCGAAGGCGCCACCGGCTACATCGCCTCGACCTTCACGGTCGATGAGGACGCCCGCTACCGCGACAGCCAGAGCGCGGTGATTTTCGCGGGGTGATTGTGCTCTCCCACCCTCCCCCTGTGGGGTGAGAGGCGGTTTTCGGAACGCAAACGAAAAGGTCCGGTGGACCTTTTCGAGCCTTGAACGCCCTGAGCCACGCGAAGGGCGGAGAAAATTCGCGCGTCAGCGAGAACAATTTCGGGGAGGGGTAAGCGAAGGATTGCAGCGCATAACCGGAAGCGCGCGCTTTGACGACAGCGGAGAACCCCTCCCCAAACGGGCTGCGCCCGTTTGACCCTCCCACAGGGGGAGGGTGGGAAGAAGAAACGGCCGAGTGGAAAGCCCCCTCAAACGTGCTGCCGTCCTAGCTCTTCAAATGCTCCGACAAAAACGCGATCTGGTCGGCGACGATCCGTTCGACCAGCGGCCGGTGATAGACGCTGAAATGATCGGCCGGGTAGTGCTTCGCAACGCCCTTCGGCGCCCGGCGTGCCACACGCGCGGCGACTTTCGGACTGATCAGTTCCTCATGATCCGACACGCAGACGAGCAGCGGACATTTGACGTCGCGCGCCCGCGCGGAGGCGTCGTAGCGGATGACTTCAAGTGCTGCTGCCGCCGCAACCCTGTTGTCGAACACATAACCGTCCGGCATCACCGAATGCCAGCCCGCATAGGCGCCGGGCACCGTCACGAAAGCGACGTCGCCGGGATGACCGACGATCTGTACATAGCGGCGGCGAAAGCCGAATGCGGCGCGCAGCGCGTCGGAAATAATCGGCCCGGTCAGCCGATTGAGCGTGCCGAACCCCGAGGCGAAGGCGGGCGCGCTCCCCTTCAGCACCGGGCATTGCACGACGGTCGCGGCGATGTCGTCGTCCGCCGCCGCCGCGACCACGGCATGGCTTGCGCCGAACGAGGTGCCCCAGAGCGCGACGCGCGCGCCATCGATTTCCGGGCGGCTCCGCGCGAAGGCAACCGCCGCGTGAACGTCGGCCACATGCTTGCGCGGGCTCATGATCTGGCGCGGCTCGCCGCCGGACTTGCCAAAATGGCGATAGTCGAAAGCCAGCACCGCAAACCCGGCTTCCGAGAACCAGCGCTCATACTGGTCGAGCTTCATTTCATGCGTGGCGCCGCCGCCATGGCAGAGCACGACCGCCGGATGCGGCCCCTCGCCGGCCGGCAACGTCAGCCAGGCCGCACAGCGCGCGCCGCCGGAAGGAAAATAAAGCTGTTCGGCCATTTGCCGCCCCCATCAAGTACGGTGTACGATAATGGAGAAAGAAACACGTACACTGTACTTAGTCAAGGGGCCCGACCGGAAAATGCCACCCCGCTCGAAATTCACCCGCGCGCAGCTTCAGGCCGCTGCACTGAAAATCGTGGACGAACAGGGACTTGCGGCGCTCTCGATGCGCACGCTCGCCGCCGCGCTCGGGACCGGCCCGATGACGATCTACAATTACCTGCGGGACCGTGAGGAACTCGACGCGCTGCTGGTCGAAGCGGTCGCGGCTGAAATCGCGATGCCGGAAACCGGCCAGGACGACTGGCGCGTCGATGTCCGCGCCGTCGTCGGCGCGATGTGGCAGACGGTGCGTGCCCACCCGCAGGTCATTCCGCTCATCCTGACGCGGCGCGTTCTGCACGAAGCGACGCTCGCACCGGCGGAAGCATTGCTGCAAGCGCTTGCGCGCAGCGGCCGGTCGGACGCGGACCTGCTCGCCGCCTTCCGCACCCTGTCGGGCTTTGTGATGGGGCTCGCGCAGGCGCGCCTTGCGGGACCGTTTTCATCCGATGACGCCAAGCCCGATCCGAATGTCGCCCGCGCGATGCAGCTTCCGCCCGCGCGGTTCCCGAAGATGATCGAGATTGCGGCGGCGGCCGAAAAGGCCGGCTCGGAGAGAGAGTTTCAGGCCGGGCTCGACATCATCATGGCCGGACTGGAAGCGAAGCCCGCATCGCCGGCAACGGCTAAACGTGCTGGCCGCCATTGATCTGGATTTCGGCGCCGTTGACATAGCTCGACTGATCCGTACACAGAAAATAGATCGTCTTCGCCACTTCCTCGGGCGTGCCGAGACGCCGCATCGGAATTTCGGCGACAATCTTCTCCGTCCCCGGCGAGAGGATCGCCGTGTCGATTTCGCCGGGCGCGATGGCGTTGACGCGGACACCGATGCGGCCGAACTCGGCGGCCATTTCGCGCGTCAGCGCCGCCAACGCCGCTTTCGAGGTGCCATAGGCGGTGCCCGCAAAGGGGTGCACGCGCTCGCCGGCGATCGAGGTGACGTTGACGACCGATCCCTGCGCCGCCTTCAATTCCGCCACAAGCCCACGCGCCAGCATGGCGGAGGCGAAGAAATTGACCTGGAAGACCTGGGTCCAGACGTCGAGCCCGGTCTCGAAAACGCCGAGCCGCGCCCCGCCCTCGCCCTTGGGCGAGATCGCCGCGTTGTTGACAAGCGCATTCAGCCGGCCGCCCTGGTCCTTCAGCCGCTCACGCATTTCGGCGATGGCGGCTTCGGTGTTTTTCGGGTCGGCGAGGTCGACCTGGATGTGATCCTCGGGACCCGCTTCCCAGGGGCAATCCTCGGGAAAGGGATGGCGCGAACAGGTGATGACGCGCCAGCCGGCGCTTGAAAAGCGTTTGACGGTCGCGTGCCCGATGCCCCGGCTCGCGCCGGTCAGGATCAGGGTCTTGCGTTCGTCGTTGGGGATTTGTGTCATGGGCGGCAATCTAGGCCCTGCCGCCCGGTTTGTCATGGCCGCAGGCTTTCGCCGCCCTTTCGAGCGTTTCGGCCGTGCTGCCCGAGGCATCGACCTTTTGCCAGTCCATCGCCCCGAGGTCGTAGGCCAATTGCTTCCGCAACACCGCGATGCCCGCATCGGACGGATCGCGGCCCTCCCGCTCGCGCGCCGCGACGCGGGCTTCGAGCACCGCCGCCGGCGCCTCGAGCCAGAGCCCCGCGAACGGCACGGCGAGATCGGCGGCAAGCCGGGCGGCGGCCGCGCGTTCCTCGGGCCGCGCGAAGACCGCATCCACGATGACGTATTGCCCCGCTTCGATCGCGATCCGCGTCAATCGCAGGGCTTCCTCATAGACCCGGGCACCGACCCCCGGCGCGTAGGCCGCCTCCGGCAGCCGGTCGAACGGCGCGACGGCGAACATCCGCTTGCGGATAATGTCGGTGCGCAGATGGATCGCCCCCGTCATGCCGCCAAGCGCGGGCGCCAGCGCCTTCGCGACGGTCGATTTGCCGGTGCCCGAAAGCCCGCCCATCGCGACAAGGCGCGGCGGCACCGGCTTCAGGACTTCAACGGCAAAATCGAGATAGGCGCGGGCGCGCTGACGCTTCTCCGCCGCCTTGCCGTTTCTCGCCTGCGCCGCCGTTACCTTGGCGCGGATGACGGCGCGGGTGCCCGCGAAGAGCGGCAGCAGCGCCAGCCCCTCCAGTGCCGGGGCGATGTCGGGGCCCGTCACATGGTCGAGATAGACGTTCAGCGCCCTGTTTGCATGGCGCGCAAGCCGCGCGTCGGCCCGTGCGCGAAACGACAAATCCATCAGCAGGAATGCCAGATCGTAGAGCATGTCGATGCGGGCGATGCTGTCGTTGAACTCGATACAGTCGAAAATGACCGGCTGCCCGTCGATCTCCGTCACATTGCCCAGATGGAGGTCGCCATGGCAGTGGCGGACGAAGCCCTTGTCGCGCCGTGCGTCGAGCAGCATGCGGTGGCGCTCGACAAGAGCGCGGCAGGCGCGGTCCACCTCGCTCACGGTCCCACGGTCGAATACCGGCCCGACCTGCGGTTCCATGTCGGCCAGATTGTCCTCGACGATTTTCAGGAAACTTTCGGCGCCCCCGGCCTCGCGGTGAATTTCGGCGCTGGCGTGAAACCGCGCCACATCGGCTGCCAGCGCCTCGACAAGCGAAAGGTCGAGCGTGCCGCGCGCCGCTTTCGTCGCCAGCAGCCCGTCGGCCGCGAAACGCTTCATCTCGACCAGCCAGTCGGCGATCTCGCCCTCCCCGCCATCAAGACGAAAACCACCCGCCGCCGTCCGGCGCACCGGCTTCACCGCCAGATAGATGCCGGGTGCGGTTCGCCGGTTGAGCGCGACTTCCGTTTCGCAGGCCGCGCGCCGCTTTTCGACATCCGAGAAGTCGAGAAAGGTGAAGCGCACCGGCTTTTTCAGCTTGAAGGCGCGGGGACCGGCCAGAAAGACATGCGAAATATGGGTTTCGACATGCTCGACCGGCGTTTCCGGCGGCAGGTCGTAAGACTCGGGCCGCAGAAGAAATTCGACGAGCGCCTTGTCGGTTGTCTCGGTCAATGGGCCGGCCTCATGCCCGTTCGAGGCGCGTTGGCGTTTCGAGGCCGGCCGGGTCCTGATGGACGATCACCTCGGAACCCGGAAAGGCCGTCATTACCTCGCGCTCGACCTCGTCGGCGACGCGGTGCGCTTCCGTCAGCCGCATCGCGCCGTCCATTTCGAGATGGAATTGGATGAAGGTGTGGACGCCCGAGGCGCGCGTGCGCAGATCGTGCAGGCTGATGACCTCGGCATGCGCCAGCGCGATTTGCTTGATCCGCTCGCGCTCCTCGTCCGAGAGCTCGCGGTCCATCAGCTGGTTGAGCGCGGCGCGGACGATTTTCGTCGCGCTCCAGGCGATCAGCGCCGCGATGATGATGCCGAAGAGCGGGTCGGCGCGGTGGAAGCCGAACATGCCGGAGAGGATCAGCGCGGCGATCACCGCCAGGTTCATCATCAGGTCGCCGCGGTAATGGATCGAGTCCGCCTCGATGGCGAGCGACTGCGTGCGGGCGACGACATGGCGCTGATAGGCGACGAGGCCCAGCGTGACCAGAATGGCTGCGACCGTGACCGCGATGCCGACTTCCGACTGCGCAACCGGCACCGGGGCGAGCAGGCGCATGACTGCCGCGACCACGATGTAGCCTGCCGAGGCAAATATAAAGAACGACTGCCCGAGCCCGGCCAGCGCCTCCGCCTTGCCGTGACCGAAGCGATGCTCCTTGTCGGCCGGCGTCAGCGCGTGACGCACTGCGAAGAGGTTCAGAAGCGAGGCGGCGCCGTCGAGCAGCGAGTCGAAAAGCGTGCCCAGCATCGCAATCGATCCGGTCATCCAGAAGGCGACCGCCTTGATCGCGACCAGCGTGACCGCGACCGCAACCGCGGCATAGGTCGCCCGGCGCATCAGGCGTCCGTTATGGGCGTCGGAACCGGGGATAAGTTTTTTTGTCGGGCCGTCCGCGTTCATCGATAATGCCGCTCAATCTGGTTTGTGACAGTTTTATGACAGTTCCGTGACAGAGGGGGGGGGTAATCAGGGAAAAAGCCGTGCCGTGCGCCATGCCGCGCCGTCGGTTTCGCGCTCGAAAACCAGCCTGTCATGCAGCCGGAAGGGCCGGTTGCGCCAGAATTCGATCCGTGCCGGGACGATCCTGAATCCCGACCAGTGCGGCGGCCGCGGCACCTTCCCCAAGCCGAATTTCATCGCATATTTCGCCACTTCGCGTTCTAGTTCGAAACGTCCCTCGAGCGGGCGCGATTGCCGCGACGCCCAGGCACCGATCTGGCTGTCGCGCGCGCGCGTCGCGAAATAGGCGTCCGCCTCTTCCGCGCTCACCGCGCTGACCTGCCCGCGCACGCGCACTTGTCGCCGCAAGCTCTTCCAGTGGAAGCAAAGTGCAGCCTGCGCATTCTCGGCGAGTTCGCATCCCTTGTCGCTTTCGAGATTGGTATAGAAAACGAAGCCGCGCGCGTCGACATCCTTCAGCAGTACCATACGCACATCAGGCAGACCCGATTTGTCGGCGGTCGCCAGCGCAAACGCATTCGCGTCCTCCGGCTCCCTGGCCCGGGCAAGTTCCATCCATTCGCGAAACAGCGCAATCGGATCGTCGGAAGTGAATATCTCGGCTTCATCCGCCTCGGCGGTCTTGTCGCTCATCGAAATGTCCCGTTTCGGTGCCGGCGGCGCGGAATGGCCGTTCCGGCGCTGTTCAGCGGCGCCAATGCTCCATTCTCGCCACAATCGCTGTCTTATATAGCGCAGTTCTTATATGGTTCCGGAGAAGGATTTTCCGCTTCGGGCCGTGAATGTGGCGGGCCTCCGCCAAAACGACAGGATGGAATGGAATGAAGATTGTCAAAGCAATTGCGATCGGCGCCATGGCGCTGGCTCTCGCTGCTTGCGATCAACAAGGCGGCTTCGGCGGCGCAGGCACCAAGCAGACGATCGGCACGGTTGGCGGCGCGGTCGCCGGCGGTCTTGCCGGCTCGCAGATCGGCGGCGGTTCGGGCCGGCTCTGGGCCACCGGTGCAGGTGTGCTGCTCGGCGCGTTGGTCGGCAGCGAAATCGGCAAATCGCTCGATCGCGCCGACCAGGCCTATTTGGGCCAGACGACCTACAACGCCCTCGAGACCGGCCGCACGGGTCAACCGGTTCAGTGGCGCAATCCGGACTCGGGCAACTACGGGACGGTGACACCTCAGGCCGCACAGCAATATAGCGGCCAGACCTGCCGTGAATATTCGCAAACGATCTATGTCGAAGGACAGAGCCAGACGGCCTATGGCACGGCTTGCCGTCAGCCCGACGGGTCGTGGCAAATCCGGAACTGATTCCACGTTGGGCGGGCCGAAATTCATGAGCCAGTTTCGGCCCGCTTGCTACTTCGCCGGCATCGCTCTGACGGCGGCACTTGCCTTTCCACACGGCGTATCGGCGCAAGGACCTGGTACGACGGTGCGCGACCGGCTCGAGCAAAGCGATGCAATGGCACGCCCCGACAGCGACCGGTTCAATGAGGGTGTCGCCGCCTATGACGCCGGCAATTACAAACGGGCATTCGACATCTGGCTACCGCTGGCGCAGCGCGACGATCTCGCCGCGATGCGCAATGTCGCGCTGTTGCTGCGGCAGGGAAAAGGCGTCGAACGCAATCCGGAACGCGCACTTTATTTTTACGAGCGATCCGGCCGCGCCGGGTTTGTCGCGTCCCAGGTCAATTCGGCCTTCATGTATCTCGACGGCGACGGTATTCCGCAGGACTACAAGAAAGCCTCCTTCTGGTTTCATGCCGCCGCCCTGGCCGGCGTTCCGGTCGCCCGCTACAATCTCGGTGTGATGTATGAGCGCGGCCTTGGGGTCGAGAAAGATCCCGCCCGCGCACTCGCCTGGTACACGCTGGCGGCGCGCGCCGGCCATGCGCAAGCGCTCGATCGCCTTGCTGTTCTGGTGCCGCACCTGCCCGGCCCGACGCCACCCAGCGAAGCGGATGCCGCACTCGGCGCAACGGCCCCCGCACCCCCCGCGGCCGAGCTCGACCGGCTCGACGGCGGCATCAATCCTTAACCAATTCGTATCGTCGCGGCGGTTATTCTTCGGTTTTCACCTGGGCGGAGAAGCGGGCGCCGTGCGCGATCCTTACGAAATTCTGGGGCTTGCGCGGGACGCAGGCAATGCCGAGGTCAAGGCGGCCTACCGCCGGCTTGCAAAACGCCTGCATCCCGACGCTCAGAGCGAAGGCAATGCGGCGCGCCAGCAGGCGCGCTTCCAGGAGGTGACGGCCGCCTACAATCAGCTCAAGGACGACGCCGCGCGGCGGCGTTTCGAGGCGGAGCGGCGCGCGGCAGCCGGCGCGTCCCGGATGTCCGCGTTCGAGGAAACCATGCCGCGTGGCGCTGGCGATCATCCGGCGTCGGAAGACATCTTTTCCGAACTCTTCGAGGGCATTCGCAGTGCCGGCAAGCGCGTCTTCCGCGCCCGCGGCGACGACCAGACCTATCGTCTGACTGTCAGCTTTCTCGAGGCCGCCAACGGCGCCCGCAAAAGGGTGCGCCTTACGGGCGGCAGGATGCTCGAGGTCAATGTTCCCGCCGGCATCGACGACGGTCAGCAGGTCAGGCTGCGGGAACAGGGCGGTGACGGCCATGGCGGCGCCCCCGCCGGCGATGCAATCGTCACCATCGCCGTCGATCCCCATCCCCACTTCCGGCGCGAGGACCGCGACATCCACCTCACCCTGCCCGTAAGCCTTTCGGAGGCCGTGCTGGGCGCGCGCGTGGACACGCCCACCATTTCGGGGCCGGTTTCGCTTTCAGTGCCAGCAGGCTCGAATACCGGCACGAAGCTGCGCCTGAAGGGACGGGGAATCGCGGCCGAAGGCAGCCCTGCGGGCGACCAGTACGTGACGCTGGCGCTTGTCCTGCCCGACGCCCCGGATGAGGCGCTGCGCGACTTTGCGGCGACTTGGACCGGCGGCGCTAAACACAATCCGCGCAAGGATTTTTCGGATTTCTGATCCGACATGAATCGACATGATTCGTGAACTGGCCGAAGGGCCGGAATCCGGGCCTTTTTTGTTCGACCGCTATAGGCTTTTGTGTAGGATGCGCGACTATTTTCGGCCAGAGAATAAAGACGGGGAAGCAATGAACGAAGCCACCAGCATCACCGGCGCTGCCATCAAGGGCAGCCTGATGGCGGGCAAACGCGGCCTCATCATGGGGGTCGCCAACAACCGATCGATCGCCTGGGGCATCGCCAAAGCCTGCGCCGATCAGGGCGCCGAACTGGCCTTTACCTATCAGGGTGACGCGCTGCTGAAACGGATCATGCCGCTGGCCGAGTCGGTCGGGTCGAACCTCGTCATGCCTTGCGACGTCACCGATGCGGCCAGCATGGATGCCGTTTTCGAGCGCCTGTCGAAGGAATGGGGCAAGCTCGATTTTCTCGTCCATGCCATTGCCTATGCCAACAAGGACGAGCTCGACGGACGCTATATCGACACGTCGCTCGAGAATTTCACGGCGAGCCTTGCCATTTCCTGTTACTCGTTCACCGCCCTTTGCCGCCGCGCCGAACCGTTGATGACCGATGGCGGATCGCTCGTCACGCTCACCTATTACGGCTCGGAAAAGGTCATTCCGCATTACAACGTGATGGGTGTCGCCAAAGCCGCGCTCGAAGCCAGTGTGCGGTATCTGGCGGTCGATCTCGGACGCAACAACATTCGCGTCAATGCGATCTCGGCCGGGCCGATCAAGACGCTGGCGGCCTCCGGCATCGGCGATTTCCGTTACATCCTCAAATGGAACGAGCTCAACGCGCCGATGAAGCGGACGGTGACGATCGAGGAGGTGGGCAAGACCGGCCTCTATCTTCTTTCCGATCTGGGATCCGGCGTCACCGGCGAGGTCCATCATGTCGACGCGGGCTATAACGTGATCGGCATGAAGGCCGAGGACGCGCCCGATATGAGCATCGTCTGAAATTCTCCTGTAAGGTTTGCTTCGGAGATTTGCCCGGATTCGCCGGGGGTCTCCTGACAATTGCAAGGGCGGGCCCGCCGGGGGTCGCATTTCGGGGCCATGTCGCACAATACGTTCGGCCATCTTTTCCGCGTGACGACCTGGGGCGAGAGCCACGGGCCGGCGCTCGGCTGCGTGGTCGACGGCACGCCGCCCCGCCTTGCACTGAAGACCGAAGACATTCAGCACTGGCTTGACCGCCGCCGGCCCGGCCAGTCGCGCTTCACGACGCAGCGGCGGGAGCCCGACACCGTCAAGATCCTTTCCGGAACCTTTGTCGAGGACGGGCTTGAGCTCACCACCGGCACGCCGATTTCGCTGATGATCGAGAATGTCGACCAGCGCTCGAAGGACTATGGCGATATCGCCGAAAAGTTCCGACCGGGTCATGCCGACTTTACCTATCTGTCGAAATACGGCATCCGCGACTATCGCGGGGGCGGACGCTCGTCGGCCCGCGAAACGGCAGCGCGCGTAGCGGCGGGCGCGATCGCACGGGCCGTGTTGCCTGGGGTGTCGATCCGCGGCGCGTTGGTGCAGATGGGCTCGCACAAGATCGACCGCGCCAACTGGAATTGGGACGAGACCGAGCGAAATCCTTTCTGGTGCCCGGATGCGAAGGCAGCCGCGCTATGGGAGGACTATCTCGACGGCGTCCGCAAGCAAGGCTCGTCCTGCGGTGCGGTGATCGAAATTGTTGCCTCGGGGGCGCCTGTCGGGCTCGGCGCGCCGATCTACGGTAAGCTCGACGCCGAGCTCGCGGCGGCAATGATGAGCATCAATGCGGTCAAAGGCGTCGAGATCGGTGAAGGATTTGCGGCCGCCGCGCTCTCGGGCGAGGAGAACGCCGACGAGATGCGCGCCGGAAACAACGGTCCGCTGTTCACGTCCAACCATGCCGGCGGCATCCTTGGCGGCATTTCGACCGGACAGGACATCGTGGTGCGCTTCGCGGTGAAACCGACATCCTCGATCCTCAGTCCCCGCAAGACGGTGACACCCACCGGCGAGGAAACCGAGATCGTTACCAAGGGGCGTCACGACCCTTGCGTCGGTATCCGCGCCGTGCCGGTCGGCGAGGCGATGATGGCGTGCGTACTGGCAGACCATTGGCTGAGGCACCGGGGACAGAACGGTGAGTGACACGCGGCAGACAGTCGCCGCCCCGCCGGCGACGCTGACTGTCAGCTATGCCAGGGAAAAAGGCGAAGGCATCGTCTATGGCGGCGTCCTGATTGCCGGCGTTTTGGTGCTTCATGCGATCGCGCGGGCACCGACGATTGCGACGCTCGGTACGCTGCTCGTGCTCTATGTCGCGCTTTATCACTGGCCTTATGTCAGGCGCGACCGCCGGGCGATGGAGATTTCCCCGGTTGGCCTCGTCATCGACAGGTTGGGGCGGTTGCCATGGAATGCCATTTCCGGCATGGAAGTGATCAATCGCTATCTGCGCACCATCCGCAATGCCGAATTGCGGATCGATTTGCGCCGCCCGCTCGAAACCGCCGTGGAAGATGCCGCGCAAGTGCATCCGCTGCGGCGCCTGATGTATCGCTGCTGGCGCAAGACCGGCCCGCAGCAGATCACCGTCAAGCTCAACACGCTCGATGCGAAACCCGAGCAAATCCGCGCCGCAATCGCGCAATATGCAAACCGTGCCGTCTGAGCCTGCTCAGGCGGACTTCCGGCGCCATATTCAGGACGCGCCGGCGCGCTGCCATTGGCGCTCTCAATCCCTCGCGAAAATACCCACCAGCTCAATGTGGGGCGACCAGAGGAATTGATCCACCGGCGTCAGGCGGGTCAGGCGATACCCTCCATCAATCAAGGTACGGGCGTCGCGGGCGAAGGTTGCCGGACTACAGGACACGGCGACGACGACCGGCACCACTGATTTTGCCAGTTCCGCTGCTTGCGCCGCCGCACCGGCGCGCGGCGGATCGAAAACCACCGCATCGAAAGCCTTCATTTCGACGGCCAGCAACGGCCGGCGCATCAGATCGCGGGTTTCGGTCGTTACCGGCTTGAAGCGGAGAGCGGGGCCCTGCTCGCGCACGGCGCGGGTGAGAGCGGCAAGCGGGGCGGCCTCACTCTCGACGGCATGAATGGCGGCCTGCGGCGCCAGCGCGGCAGTGAACGTGCCGCAACCCGCGAACAGATCGGCGGCCCGCCCGGCATCGCCGACCCCTTCGCGCACAAGCCGAACCAGTGCAGCTTCGCCCTCGGCCGTCGGCTGACGGAAGGCGCCGGGCGGAGGGATCACCGTCATGCCGGACAGATCGATCAATGGCGGGCGCCGTTCGGCAACGATTTCACCGTCCCATGACAGGCGCGCCAGATCGGCGATCGCCGACTGTTTCGCCAGTTCGGCGCGCAGGGGCCCATCAAGCGCCTTGCCACCCGTCACCGCCACGTCGAGACCGCTTGCCGTTGCCGTCACCAGCAGCGAGGCCCGGGCATTGCGCGAGAGGCCATGGCCGATCAGCACACCGAGCGCCGGAAGCGCACGCTCAATCTCCGGCACCACCAGCGGGCATTCCAGAACGGGGACAATCGTGTGGCTTGCCTTCTCGTGATAGCCGAGCGTCAGCGTTTTCCGGCTGCGCGTCGCAGCGAACGTGGCGCGACGGCGACTTTGCGGAAGCGCGGGCACAAGGGCGTCGATGTCGGCGACGAGCCCGCGCGGCCGCAAGGCGGCCTCGACCTGGGCGCGTTTCCATGCCGCATAGGCGGGTGGCGCCATGTGCTGGAGCGCGCAGCCGCCGCAAACGGTGAAATGCCGGCACGGCGCCGCCACCCGGTCGGACGATGCCTCAAGCACCGCGACGAGAGCCGCGCGGCCCTCGCCCTCGGGGCGGATACGCACGCGCTCACCGGGCAGAACATAGGGTACAAAAAGCGGGCCTGCCGGCGTCTCGGCGATGCCGTCGCCCTGCGCCGCGAGAGTGGCGATCTCGACCTCGATCTCAGCGGTCATTGCAGGCCGCCAGCAGGAATTCCCTGTTCCCGTCGCCACCTTCGATGGGGCTCGGCACAATACCAACGACGCGCCAGTTCATTTCCTCCTCGAGCCAACGGGAAATCTCCCGGCAGGCTTTCTCGTGCAACGCCGCGTCGCGCACGATGCCACCCCTGCCGACATTCTCCGGCCCGACTTCGAATTGCGGCTTGATCAGCGCAACGAGAGATGCGCCGGGTTCGGCCAGCGCCAGCGCCGATGGCAACGCCTTGCGGAGCCCGATAAAACTCAGATCCGCGACGATGAATTCGATGCGTTCGGGCATATTTTCGCGCGTCAGGTCTTTCACATTCAGTCCTTCAATGGCGCGAACACGCATATCGCCCGCTATTTCCGGCGCAAGCTGGCCGTGACCGACATCGACCGCGACCACCTGTGCCGCACCGCGCTCAAGCAGCACTTGCGTGAAACCGCCTGTCGAAACGCCGAGATCGAGACAAACGAGGCCCGACGGGTCGAGCGCAAAACGCTCAAGCGCGTGGCGCAGCTTCAAGGCGCCCCGCGACACATAGGGATGCTCGGGCGCCGTCAGTTCGATTTCATCGGCGTCGCCGACGAGATCGGCAGGTTTCGAGGCCGGCTTGCCGCCGACACGCACATGACCGGCGCGGATCGCGCCCTGCGCGCGGGCGCGCGTCGGGGCCAAGCCCCGCTCGACCAACGCAAGATCGAGGCGGCGTTTCTCGTGTGACATCGGCGTGCTCAGACGAGCTTCGGCAAGGGCTGAGGCGCGATTTCGGCCATGTCCGCGATTTGCCGTTCAAGCCCCAGGGCCATCAGCGCGGTTTCGACGATCTGCGGTGCATTGAGGCGTGCCAGATCATACATCTTCTCGGGCTTGTCGTGGTCGATAAAGATATCGGGCAGCGCCATCGGCCGGACCTTGAGGCCGCGATCGAGCGCGCCGGAACGGGCCAGAAAATCAAGCACATGGCTGCCGAAGCCGCCGACCGATCCTTCCTCGACCGTGATCAGCACCTCATGTTCGCGGGCAAGCCGCGCCACCAGTTCTTCGTCCAGCGGCTTGGCGAAGCGCGCATCGGCGACAGTTGCCGAAAAGCCCAGCGCGCCGAGCTGATCGGCGGCTTTCAGTGCTTCCTGAAGCCGTGCACCGAAGGAAAGGATCGCCACTTTCGTGCCTTCGCGCAGGATGCGGCCCTTGCCGATTTCGAGCGGCGTGCCAAATTCCGGGAGTTCGAGGCCGATGCCCTCGCCGCGCGGATAGCGGAAGGCCGACGGCCGGTCGTCGATGGCCGCCGCCGTCGCCACCATGTGCATCAGCTCCAGTTCGTCGGCTGCCGCCATGACGACAAAGCCCGGCAAACAGGCAAGATAGGCAACATCGAAGGCGCCGGCATGGGTCGGACCATCGGCGCCGACAAGCCCGGCACGATCGATGGCGAAGCGGACCGGCAGGCGCTGGATCGCAACGTCATGCACGACCTGATCGTAGGCGCGCTGCAGGAAAGTCGAATAAATGGCCGCAAACGGCTTGAACCCTTCCGTCGCGAGACCGGCCGCAAAGGTGACCCCGTGCTGTTCGGCGATGCCGACATCGAAAGTGCGCGTCGGGAACCGCGCGCCGAAAAGGTCGAGGCCGGTGCCGGAGGGCATCGCGGCGGTAACGGCGACGATTTTGTCGTCGCGCGTGGCCTCGGCGATCAGGCTTTGCGCGAAAACCTTGGTGTAGCTCGGCGCATTGGCCGGGCTCTTGGCCTGCGCGCCGGTGATAACGTCGAATTTCGAGACGCCGTGATACTTGTCGTCGGCGGCTTCAGCCGGCGCGTAGCCCTTGCCCTTCTGCGTCACGACATGAACGAGGATCGGTCCTTCGCCCGCATCACGCACATTTTTCAGCACGGGCAGCAGGTGATCGAAGTTATGACCGTCGATCGGGCCGACGTAGTAACAGCCGAGTTCCTCGAAAAGCGTCCCGCCCATCGCCATGCCGCGCGCATATTCCTCGGCGCGGCGTGCGCTTTCCTCCAGCCGCTTCGGCAGAAGTTGCGCAAGCTGCTTGGCCAGATGACGCATCGAACGATAGGCGCCGCCGGAAAGCAGGCGCGCCAGATAGGCACTCATTGCGCCGACGGGCGGCGCGATCGACATGTCGTTGTCGTTGAGAATGATGATCAGGCGGCTGTCCATCGAGCCGGCATTATTCATGGCCTCATAGGCCATGCCCGCGGACATGGCGCCGTCGCCGATGACGGCAACGACATTGTTGGTGCCGCCCTTGAGGTCGCGCGCGACGGCCATGCCGAGACCGGCGGAAATCGATGTCGACGAATGCGCCGCGCCGAAGGGGTCGTATTCGCTTTCGGCGCGTTTCGTGAAGCCCGACAAGCCGCCGCCCTGACGCAGCGTGCGGATGCGATCGCGACGGCCGGTCAGAATCTTGTGCGGATAGGCCTGATGGCCGACATCCCAGACGATGCGGTCTTCCGGCGTGTTAAATACATGATGCAGCGCGA
Source organism: Parvibaculum sp. (assembly GCF_040882025.1). Lineage (GTDB taxonomy): Bacteria > Pseudomonadota > Alphaproteobacteria > Parvibaculales > Parvibaculaceae > Parvibaculum. The sequence continues at coordinate 20,883 of NZ_JBBECC010000091.1, forward strand.
CGGTCAGCTCGACGACGCCGAGACCCGCGCCCAGATGGCCGCCCGTTACCGAGACGGCGTCGATCATTTCGGCGCGCAATTCGTCGGCGAGCTGGCGCAGATCGCTTTCGGGAAAAGCGCGCAAATCCGCCGGGCTGTTCACCCGGTCTAGCAATGGGGTCGCTGGTTTGCTGCTCAACACTCACCTCGGCCGGCGCGGAAGCCGGATAGGGGCCAGACAAGGGCCCGGGCCCTGACGACGAACCGGCGACCCTAGTTGCGGCGCGTTATAACGAAATGCGCGGCCTGACGCAAAAGGTCGGCTCTTTCGTCAAATAAATCAAGATGTTGGACGGCCTGCTCGGCGAGCATACGGGCCTGCGCGCGGGCCCGGTCGGGGCCCAGAATGGAGACGAAGGTTGCCTTGCCGGCGGCTTCATCCTTGCCGGTCTTCTTGCCCATGAGAACGGGGTCGCCTTCGGCATCCAGCAAATCGTCGGCAATCTGGTAGGCGAGGCCCATATCGTGGGCATAGGCGTGAAGCGCATGTTCGGCCTCGACAGAGGCCCGGCCAAGCACGGCGCCGGCCTCGCAGGAAAAGGCAATCAGCGCGCCTGTCTTCAACAGTTGAAGCCGCGTGATGCCGCCGATATCGAGCGGCTTTCCCTGACTTGCCAGATCGATCATCTGACCGCCGACCATGCCGTGTGCGCCGGCCGCGGCGGCGAGACGCCGCACCAGCTCGACCCGGACGCGGGCGCGTTCATGGGTTGCCGGATCGGCGACGATCTCGAAAGCGAGCGTCAGCAGCGCGTCGCCGGCCAGCATCGCCGTCGCTTCGTCGAAGGTCTTGTGGACAGTCGGCCGGCCATGGCGCAGATCGTCGTCGTCCATGCAGGGCAGATCGTCATGAACCAGCGAATAGATATGGACGCATTCGACCGCGGCGGCGGCACGCAGTGCGGATTCCGAATTCACGCCGAAAAGCCGGGCGCTCTGGGTTACCAGAAAGGGGCGGAACCGTTTGCCGCCGCCAAGCGCGGCATAACGCATGGCTTCCGTGATACGGATTTCCGGTCCTTCGGCGCGCGGCAGCAGGCGGTCGAGCATCCGTTCGACATTGCCCGCATGGTCGGCAAGTGCGGCATCGAAGGGAGAACCGGTCATTGGCCGGGCGCTCAATCGACGTCGAGCGGCGCGGTGCCGACCGGCTCGCCATTGGCCGAAAGCGTGATCTTCTCGACTTTCGCCTCGGCCGCCTTCAGCCGCGCCTCGCAATGGGCTTTCAGCGCGGTGCCGCGCTCATAAAGCTCGATCGATCTTTCGAGCGGCGCCTCGCCCGATTCAAGCTGGCCGACAATCTTTTCGAGCTGGGCGAGCGCCTCCTCGAAGCTCAGCTTCTCGATGTCCTTGTGAGCGTCGGCCTTGGCAGCGGACATGGGTTGTTCCTTTTCCTTCCGGATTTTCAGGCGGCCAGCATCAGGGCCCGGACATGCGCGCGCGTGCTTGCGGCCAGCGCCTCCAAGTCATAACCGCCCTCAAGCGCGGAGACAACGCGGCCGCCGCAGAGCGTGTCCGCCAGCTTGACCAGTTCGCCTGTGACCCAGCCGTAATCCGCCTCGGTCAACCGCAGATTTGCGAGCGGATCGGCCATATGCGCATCGAAACCCGCCGAAATGAAGATGAAATCGGGGCGGAAATTCGCCAGCGCCGGCAGGACCGCACCGGTGATGGCGGCGCGGAATTCGGCCGAGCCGGCGCCGGGCGGCAAGGTGCGGTTCAGGATGTTGCCGAGCCCGTGCTCGCCGGCCCGCCCCGTTCCGGGATAGAGCGGCCATTGATGCGTCGAGGCGTAGAAAAGCGACGGGTCGGTCTCGAAGGCGGCCTGCGTGCCGTTGCCGTGATGGACATCGAAATCGACCACGGCCACGCGCGCACAACCATGCGCCATGCGGGCATGCTGCGCAGCGATGGCAATGTTGTTGAAGAGACAGAAGCCCATCGGCGTTTCGGGCTCGGCGTGATGGCCGGGCGGGCGCACGGCGCAGAAGGCGTTGCG
>NZ_JBBECC010000091.1:22930-30077 GCF_040882025.1 Parvibaculum sp.
GGCCGGCCATCACCTCATCGACCGCATGAACCGCGGCGCCGGCGGCGCGAAAGGCGGCTTCCGCCGATCCGGGCGACATGGCGGTGTCGGCATCGATGCGGCGGAAGCCCTCGTCCGGCGCGCCTTTTTCAATGCGCTCGATATGCGAGATCGGATGGACGCGAGCAATCTGTTCGCGGCTCGCGCGCGGTGCCTCGGCACGGGCAAGCAGCGCGAATTCTTCCGTCTCCAGCGCACCCAGCACGGCCCGCAGCCGGTCGGCGCATTCGGGGTGGCCCGGCGGCGTTTCATGTTCGAGACAGGCGGAATGGGTGACAAGAAGCGTGGTCATCGTCCGGGCCATGTGTATTTCCGACGGAAATATAGCATGCGCGGCCGCTCAGGCCCGGCGATACCAGTTGACGCCCTTTTCGTCGCGGCTGACGGTCGCAAGGCCGCGGCCGAGCAGGCAATTCAGGTGAGCGAGGCTTTCGCCGGTCGCCATGAAAAAGACGTCGGGGCCGATTTTGCGCTTGAAGAGCGCCGAGAATACGTCGATGGCGCGTTTCGGCTCGTCGAGCATCGCCAGCAGCTTCTCAAGACCTTCCTCATGGCCGTCGATCAGTTGCGTCAGGCGTGTGTGAAGCCCGTAAAAGGGCTCGTTGTGGGCGGGCAGCACCAGCAGATCGTCCGGCAGGTTGCGGCGCAGGCGCTTGCAGCTTTCGATCCAGTCTTCCAGCGGATTTTCGTAGGCTTCGGTCGGGTGCACGCTGACATTGGACGAAATGCGCGGCAGCACCTGATCGCCGGAAATCAGGATCTTCGCTTCCTCACAATAGAGACAGACATGCTCCGGCGCATGGCCCGAGCCGATAACGACGCGCCATGTGCGGCCGCCGATCGTCAGTTCATCGTCCTCGCGCAGACGGCGGAAAATGTCGGGCATGCGCGAGACGTGCCTGCCGAAGCCGCCGAAACGCGACGCATAGCTGTCGATACCGCGCTGGCTGAAGCCCGCCGCGCGGTAGAATTCGAGCGCTTCCTTCGGCGCCTCGCGGCCGGTGTCGAGGACCAGCGTCTTGCACATCAGAAAATCGGTGCGCGACATCTGGAGTTCGACGCTCCATTTGCGCGTGAACCAGCCGGCGAGGCCGACATGATCGGGATGAAGATGGGTGACGATGAGGCCCGTCACCGGCTTGCCCTTGAGACCGGTCTGAAAAACCTGACGCCACAAGGTCTTGACCTCATCGGTGGCAACGCCTGTGTCGACAACGGTCCAGCCGTCGTCGCCCTCGATCAGCCAGAGATTGATGTGGTCGAGCTGGAAGGGGAGCGGCATGCGCACCCAGGATATCCCCGGCGCAACCTCGATTACCTCCGCGGGTTCCGGCACCCTCCGGTCGAAGGGATAGCGGAGATCGGGGCTTTCGATAGTCGCCTGGGAAATATCGGACATTCAAAACTTTCGAACTGGCAAAACTTCAGAATCGATGCCGCATCAGGGGCCCGGCGACCAATCCGTGATAGGCGCAGGGGCGCGCGAGGTCAAACCACGAACCCGGCCGGCGCAGCGGACGCTACGGCAGGATCAGCTGAACTCGTCGGCCGTCAGCGCATAAAGGGTTTCGGCGCCCGCCGTGGCGGGGCCGAGAAGGCCGTGAACACCTGGCAGGATGTTGAGAGCGTAGAAATCGGCAAGCGCGAGGCGCGTGGCGGCGAAACCGCCCTGCCCGTCCTCCTCCGCCGTTTTCAGCGCGCCTTGTGCGAGGTAGTGGCCGCCGGCGACGGTGCCGAAGAGGCGCAGATAGGGCGTGGCGCCGGCGAGGCAATCGTTGGGCGCCGCCTTGAGTTGCGCCAGCATGTAAGCCGTCGCCTTGTCGAGCGTGTCGAGCGCCGCGTCGAGCGCGGCACCGATGGCGGCGAGCGTCTTGCGGTTCGACTGCCGCGCAGTTTTCGCCGTCATGCGCATTTCAGCGATAAAGCCTTGTGCCACCGAACCATTTCCGAGCGGCAGCTTGCGGCTGACAAGGTCGATCGCCTGAATGCCGTTGGTGCCTTCGTAGATCGGCAGGATGCGCGCATCGCGCAGGAACTGCGCGGCGCCGGTTTCCTCGATGAAGCCCATGCCGCCATGAATCTGCACGCCGAGCGAGGCGACCTCGCAGCCGATGTCGGTGGAGAAGGACTTCGCAATCGGCGTCAGGAGATCGGCGCGGGCCTGCGCGGCGGCGCGGATTTCCGCCGTTTCGCCGGCATGGGCGGTGTCGATGGCGACGCCGGTTGCGTAGCAGATCGCGCGCGCGGCTTCGGTCGAGGCTTTCATCGTCAGCAGCATGCGGCGGATGTCGGGATGTTCGACGATCGGCGCCATGTCGCCGGGTGCGAGGGTGGAGCCCAAAGGCCTGCCCTGCTTGCGTTCTTTCGCGTAAGCCAGCGCATGCTGGTAGGCCGCTTCGGCAATCGCCACGCCTTGCGTGCCGACCAGCAGGCGGGCGTTGTTCATCATCGTGAACATGCAGGCGAGGCCGCGGTTTTCCTCGCCGATCAGCGTGCCGAGGGCGCCGGTGGTTTCGCCGAAGGACATGACGCAGGTGGGGCTGCCGTGAATGCCGAGCTTTTCTTCCAGCCCGATGCAATGGGCATCGTTGCGCGCACCGAGCGAACCGTCTGAATTGACAAGGAATTTCGGCACGAGAAAGAGAGAGATTCCCCTGGTGCCGGGCGGCGCATCCGGCAGGCGGGCGAGCACGAGATGGACGATGTTGTCCGTCATGTCGTGATCGCCATAGGTGATGAAAATCTTGGTGCCGGTGATCCTGTAGGTGCCGTCGCCCTGTGGAACGGCTTTTGTTTTCAAGGCGTTGAGATCGGATCCCGCCTGCGGCTCGGTGAGGTTCATCGTGCCGGTCCACTCGCCCGAAACGAGCTTGGCGAGATAGAGCTGTTTCTGTTCGTCGGTGCCATGCGCCGTCAGCGCTTCGATAGCGCCTTGCGAGAGGATCGGACAGAGGCCGAAGGACATGCAGGCGGCATTCCACATTTCCTGCATCGCGACGGCGAGCGAAACGGGGAGGCCCTGACCGCCATAGTCCGGTGTCGCGGCGAGGCTGCCCCAGCCGCCCGCGACCCATTGGCGATAGGCCGCCGCGAAGCCCGAAGGTACTGATGCACCACCGTTTTTCAGCTTCGCGCCTTCGGCGTCGCCCGAACGGTTGAGCGGCGCCAGCACCTCGGCGGCGAGCTTCGCGCCCTCTTCCATCACCGCTTCGACAAGCTCCGGCGAGAGATCGGCGAAGGGCCCCCTGCCCGCCAGCGCCGAAAGCCCCGCGACTTCATTGAGGGCGAAGGCCATGTCGCGGACGGGCGGGCGGTAGGTCATGGGGGCAGGTCCTCTCAACGCGGGAAACGACGGAATTGCGTGGCTTTTTGGCCTTTTACTGTATTCTCCGCCGCAACGGTACCGTTCAAACAGGCAGGATCGATGACGGAATGCGTCGAAGCGAGCGCGGCGGCGATTGCCCGCGCCGGCGCGGCGATCCGCGAGGGGCGGCTTGTCGCCTTTCCGACCGAGACGGTCTACGGGCTCGGGGCCGACGCGACCGACGACAAGGCGGTGGCGCGCATCTTCGAAGCCAAGGGACGGCCGCGCTTCAACCCGCTGATCGTGCATGTGGCCGACGCGCAAGTGGCTGAAAAACATGCGGTTTTCAGCGACGAGGCGCGGAAACTTGCTGCTACCTTCTGGCCGGGCGGGTTGACGCTGGTGCTGCCGCGGCGGCCAGAGACGCCACTTTCGTTGCTGGTGAGCGCGGGGCTCGACACGGTGGCGCTCAGGGTGCCGGCGCACGAGATCGCGCAGGCGCTGCTGAAAGCGGCGGAGAGGCCCGTTGCGGCGCCTTCGGCCAACCGCTCCGGACGGGTGAGCCCGACGCGGGCGGCGCATGTGATGGCGGAACTTGGCGAGGCCGAAACGCTCGCGATGGTGCTCGATGGCGGGCCCTGCCGGCTCGGGCTTGAATCGACGGTAATCGGATTTCCTCAAGGAATTCCGACACTTCTGAGGCCCGGCGCGGTGGCGCGGGAGGCGATTGAACGGGTGCTGGGCCGGCCGCTGGCGGAAGCCGATGCGGGCTCGGGAGAGGAAGGCCGCGCCTCGCCGGGGCAGCTCGAAAGCCATTATGCGCCGGGTTCGTCCTTGCGGCTCAACGCGACGGAAGCGGGCGCGGATGAGGTGTTGCTGGCTTTCGGGCCGGGGGCGCCGAAGGCCAAAACATCAATGAATCTATCGACTTCCGGCGACCTGACCGAAGCGGCGGCCAATCTCTTCGCGATGCTCAGGGCGCTCGACGCGGAAGCGCAAGGGCGGGCGATCGCGGTGATGCCGATCCCCGATCAGGGGCTCGGCGAGGCGATCAATGACAGGCTGAAAAGGGCTGCCGCGCCAAGGGGTTAGGCTCTTTGTTCGGCCGCATTTTCTACGGAAAACCGGCGACCACTTTTCCGGAAAATGCTCAGGCCTGACCAACCAGCAGCGTCGGGACGCCATGCGTTGGCTTGCGGATGGTCGCGACCTCGGTGCCGGGCTTGCGGCCGGAGCGCATTTCGGAGACGTCGAGACCGGATTTTTCGAGGCGCGCATGGACCGGGCGAATCGACGGCACGCGCCAGGCAAGTCCCCAGAATCGTTCGCTTTTCGGCGCTTTCGCCGGGTCGAGCGATTGCACCACCTCGATCGTAACGCTCCCTGTACGGAAGAAAAGCTGGCGGACGCCCCATTCCGGTTTCGTCTGATCGAGCGCGAGACGGATGCCGAATTGCGCGCCGAACAAGGCTTTTGTGGCCTCGGCATCGGGCGTCATCACGACGATGTGGTCGAGGGCGGGGATCGCCTGATCTTCCGAAACGCCAGCGGAAAGGGGCGCCGGCGGCAGCGCATCGGCGGACCCAAGATGTTGAATTCCAAAGAGAAAAAGACCGCGTGTCGCCTCGCGCGGGAACATGATTGTGCGCCAGCGGCGCGTCGCGCCCGTCAGATCGTCCGTACCCGAACCATCGGTGGGCGCGCTGCCCTGGAGGCCCCGCGCGGCGAAGGCGCCTTGCGCGGCGGCGGCGTCGGCGAGGCCCAGCGCGAGCCCGAAAACGCCCTCGCCCACCTTGTCGAGATGGGCCTTCAGCATGTCGGCGGTCGGTCCCTCGGCGACCGGGGCGAGCAATTCGACATAGGTATTTGCCAGCCGATACAAGACGTTAGCCGATCCCATGCCGGGATGAGTGCCGCGCCAGGACGGCGCGCGGCCGAAGATCGCCGTGTAGTTTTTCTCGGCTTCCACCAGATCGCGGACCGCGATGATGACGTGATCGACGCCGGTGACTTCGCTCGTATTCGGGTTCATTTGTGACAGTCCTCTGGCCGCGGAAACGCCGCGCACTCTAGTGGTTCCCGAAAAGCCCCGCCAGCGGCGCAAAACGCAGTGCGTTTTGCGGTAATCGACAGCAGCGGAGGGCAGCGATACCCCCCTCTGTCACGGAACTGTCATAAAACTGTCACAAACGGAATTATCCCCGCCGGAATTTTCGTTCGTGTACGGATTATCAGGAAAGTTATCTCCGGTTTCGGGGCGGAGATTTTTCATGAGCGCGATTCGGGAGGCGGGTGAGGCGCATGAAAAAAGTTATCTCCGGGGGTGAGAAGATTTTGACGGAAGGGAATCACGCCCACGGGTATCGCCTTCCACCTGCGCTGCTTCGCAGCTTCGGCGGACAGGTTGGCGATCCCGAGGACCCCGGCCTTCGCCGCGGAGCCGCGGAGGAGAAAGTAAGAAGGGATTCACGCAGAGGCGCAGAGAAGGAAGAGGAGAGGAAGGATTGGTGGTGCTTCGCACCGGAAGGGGCGGTTGGCGGTTGCCCCTACACGTCCCCCACCCTCCGTCTTTGCCGGGCTCGACCCGGCAATCCAGAAGCCGCGCGCAGCGCGGCGTCTCGCTTCACGAAAACCCGCGAGGCGTCTACAGTCAGTGACATTGGGGTTTTTTCAAGTACCAGATTCAAATCCAATCTCGCGGCAACGGCGGAGACGCAGATCAAATGTCGACGAAATCATTTGAAATCCAGCCAATTGCAGACGAGTTGAATACGCGCGCCCGAGGACACCTCATCGGGCGACTGCCGTGGCTGCGGTCTGAACTTCACAATACGCAACGGTCAACTCCAAAACTTTTTACAAGCCTTACCACGCATCCTACGTGGGCGTTCCATCATGGCGGGCGGCCAGAGCTCCAATTCAATATCGGTTTTGAAGAAGTAGACGACCGTCAATTTTTAAGACACGGCGTCGCCTTTTCGTTTGAGCTAAGCAAGTCACTAAGAAATTTGGACGTATTGGTTCCAAAGGTGCGCCTATTCAATGACTATATGAGATTGTATCCAGAGCGCTACGCCGACATGCGCATGTGGCACTACAGAGAGGGGCCGCGTAGCGATGATTATCCGCCCTGCCCCATCTCTCCAGATTTCGTTTCTCCTGGTCCGTTTGTATTCTTGGGCAAAAGGCAGCCGTTAGATAGCTTCGAATATGAAGTCATTTTGACGGACTTTGATCGCCTTCTCGAAATCTATACATACGTCGAAAGCGGCGGCCGAGAAGCCAGTCCGGCAACATCGAACACGATCGGATTCCAATTTCAGGCTGGTTGCACAGATCGTGCTCCAGCGACCACAGCATCGTTGGCAGCGCGGGAGTTGAACATCACGCTAAAGCACAACGAGTTGCAAGCCGCTTTGTGCAAGCGATTGATCGCCAAGTACGGTGAAGACAATGTTGCGGATGAGCACTCAAACGGTGCGGGCGGCGAGATCGACGTCATCCTTCGCAAAAGCTCAAATGAATACTGGTACTACGAAATCAAAACCGCATGGTCTCCACGCGAATGCATTCGGCAGGCGTTAGGACAGATTCTGGAATACTCATACTGGCCGGGCGCGAACGAGCCAAGCCGGCTGATTATCTGCGGTGAAAATCCGCTGGATTACGAGGGCCGGCAATATATCGAGAAACTAAAAAGCAAGTTTCAACTCCCAATTCTCTATGAGGCTATTCCTCTCTAGAGCATTCTTTCTCTCGGCGTGGTTGGCGGCATCCAAGGATTCATTGCGAAGAGAGACGCCG
>NZ_JBBECC010000092.1:0-4693 GCF_040882025.1 Parvibaculum sp.
ACGAACCAGTTGCCGAAACCGCCGATCATCGCCGGCATGACCATGAAGAAGATCATGATCAGGCCATGTGCCGTCACCAGCGTGTTGAAGAGGTTGTAATCGCCGCCCAGAACCTGGTCGCCCGGAAGCTGCAGCTCCATACGCATGACGACCGACATGGCACCGCCGACGATCCCCGCGAGGATCGCGAAGATCAGGTACATCGTGCCGATGTCCTTGTGGTTCGTCGAATAGACGTAGCGCTTCCAGCCCGTGGGGTGGTCGGCGTGATCGGCGTGCGCACCCGCAGCTTGCCCTGCCATCTCTGTAACCCTTCGTTCTTGCTGTTTTATGCTTTTACCTGACCGTCGAGGAAACGCGCCTAGCGCGCGTCCGCCGCCGGCGCTTCAGCCAGTTTCAGTTTTCCGTCGCCGCCGAGCGCCGCTTGCTGCTCGCGCGCAACCCATTCGCCGAATTCTTCCTTCGTCACGACCTTGACGCTGATCGGCATGAAGGCGTGGCGTGTGCCGCAAAGCTCGGAACATTGCCCATAGAACATGCCGGTGCGATCCGCACGGAACCAAGTCTCGTTGAGACGGCCGGGAATCGCGTCGATCTTGACGCCGAAGGACGGCACCGCGAAAGCGTGAATAACGTCCGAAGCCGTGACGATCACACGCACGGTCGTGTCAACCGGCACCACCAGGTCGTAATCGGCCGCGAGCAGGCGCGGCTGGCCGGGCTGCAACTGATCGTCCGGGATCATGTTCGAGATGACCGAGATATCGCCGTGATCGGGATATTCGTAACCCCAATACCACTGATAGCCGACCGCTTTCACCGTCATTTCCGCTTCGGGAAGTACGATCTGCTTGTAGAGGAGGCGGAAGGACGGGATGGCGATGACGACGAGGATCATTACCGGGACCACGGTCCATGCCACTTCGAGCAGCGTGTTGTGCGTGGTCCTGGACGGGTTTGGATTTCTCTTGCGATTGAAGCGCCAGGCGACGATGCCGAGCAGTAACGTCACGAAGACGACGATGATGGTGATGATCCAGAGCAGAAAGGTGTGGAAAGCCACCAGATCATCCATGATCGGCGCGGCCGAGGACTGAAAGCCGAGCCCGCCGTCATGCGGCTGGTTCGCCAAAGCGGCAGCTACGATGCCGCCGTCAAAATATCCACCCGCGAGCGCGATCGCGAAGAAGCTGAAACCGATCAGAAACCGCATGCTTATCCCCAGCTAGTCAATTCAACTTCCGACCCCGGATCGGCGCCATTTCCGGCCAATCCGCAGGCTGCACCCTCGGGCGGCCAAAGCTGGCCGTCAGAAACCATAAACCGTTCGCCGCCGCAAGTTCCGCCGTCGCTTTGCGCGGCGGTTTTCCTCGTGGCGTTCATCCCCTGCCTGCCTGCGGCCTGACGGCGCGCAACTCGCCGCTCCGTACGCGCCGGGCGACTCGCGGGGCAAAGTATAGTCATGCCGGCGAGGCAGGCCACAACCGGCGTGGGGTTTTGCGACGTTTTGCCACAATGAAAGCGCCGGATCGAGAATTATGGGACCAGGTATCCGATTGCCGGAATTTCCGGCCGCCAGGCCTTTCCCGCCCTTGGAAATGTCCTACAGTGGGCCTTGGATACTGCCGTTTTTGCCACATGGACGAAAGAGAGCCGACCCATGCGCGACGAAGCTCTTATTCATTTTCACCTCGGCCGCCGGATTTCGGCCGGGCTGCTGCTGCCGCATAATGGCGGCGCGGCGCCCGAGCTCATCTCCGAGGCCGCGCCGTGGCTCGATACGCGCGATCCGGGCCGCTGCGTCGTCGGCTTCTGTGCCGCCCATCCCGATCTCGTCGGCGATGTCGTGGGCCCGCCGCCGGATGGCTGGCAAAACTGGCGCTTCACCGAATGGGATGCCTGGTTCGGCCGCATCAACGGCGTTTTCCTGGTCGACCTCGCTTCGCTGAAAGTAACGCAATACCCGCTTTACAGCTGTGCACCGCAGGTGGTGCGCTGCGACCTCACAGGGCTTCCGCGCCGGCTGGTGCCGGTCGAGGCGTGGTTCGACCGCTAAATCCCACAGCTCTCTCTCTGAACTCAAGGAATTTCCCGACTATGAGCCGCGCTCCTTCAGACGATCTCTTTTTCACCCGCACCGGACTCGACCGGGCCCGCGTCGAGGGGCTTGTCGGCGACGCGCTCGCGGGCGCCGATGACGGCGAGTTGTTCATGGAGTACCGCCAATCCGAGGCGGTGGGTTTCGACGACGGTCGGCTCAAGACGGCGAGCTTCGACACCACGCAGGGCTTCGGCTTGCGCTGCGTCGCAGGCGAGGCGACGGGCTATGCGCATGCCTCCGAACTCAGCGAGGACGCGCTGAAGCGCGCCAGCGCCGCCGTGCAGGCCGTCAGGAGCGGCCACACCGGCACCCTGGCCGACGGCCCCGCGCGCACCAACGCGCATCTCTATACCGACGAAAATCCGCTGGGGCGCCAGAGTTTCGAAGAGAAGACGAAGCTGCTCGCCGAGATCGACGCCTATGCGCGCGGCCTCGATGCCCGTGTGCGGCAGGTTTCGGCGTCGCTGACGGGCGAGTGGCAGGCGGTCGAGATTATCCGCGCGGGTGGCGCGACGCTGCGCGACATTCGCCCGCTGGTGCGTCTCAACGTGGCGATCGTGGCGGGTGAAGGCGACCGGCAGGAAACGGGCTCTTGCGGCGTCGGCGGCCGGATGGGCTACGACGTTTTCATCGATCCGCTGAAATGGCGCGGACAGGTGGACGAGGCGCTCCGTCAGGCGCTCGTCAATCTCGAAGCCGTGCCCGCGCCCGCCGGCGAAATGGATGTGGTGCTCGGGCCCGGCTGGCCGGGCATTCTGCTGCACGAAGCGATCGGCCATGGGCTCGAAGGCGATTTCAACCGCAAGAAGACATCGGCCTTTGCCGGCCTTCTCGGTCAACGCGTCGCCGCGCCCGGCGTCACGGTTGTCGATGACGGAACGCTGGCCGACCGGCGCGGTTCGCTGTCGATCGACGACGAAGGCACGCCGACCTCGCGCACGGTGCTGATCGAAGACGGCATTCTCAAAGGTTATATGCAGGACAGGCTCAATGCGCGCCTGATGGGGATGGCCGCGACCGGCAACGGGCGGCGCGAATCCTATGCGCATCAGCCAATGCCGCGGATGACGAACACCTATATGCTGTCGGGCGATCGCGAGCCGGACGAGATTCTTTCGTCGGTGAAGAAGGGAATTTACGCGGTTTCCTTCGGCGGCGGACAGGTCGACATCACGTCGGGCAAGTTCGTTTTCACCTGCACCGAGGCCTATCTCATCGAGAACGGCAAGATCGGCGCGCCCGTCAAAGGCGCAACGCTGATCGGCAACGGGCCGGATGTGCTGACGCGCGTGTCGATGATCGGCAACGACCTGAAACTCGATCCCGGCATCGGCACTTGCGGCAAGGGCGGACAAGGCGTTCCCGTCGGCGTCGGCCAGCCGACGCTCCGCATCGACGGGCTGACGGTGGGCGGCACGGCGAAGGCGGCGTGATTATCCGTCTACGGAATAAAACACGACTTATCCCCGATTTTCGACAGTTTCAGGGTGCCTCTGTCACCGAACTGTCATAAAACTGTCACAAACCTCATCCGCACCCTTTCGGGCCGGAGACAAGGGCGGGGATAAATAAAACTTATCCCCGTTTGACGGCATGGTTTGTCCCCGTTTGAAGACGGGACCGCAACGCGGGCAGACGTGACGGGCGGGGACAAGCTGGAATTGGCGCCGAAAATACCATAATTCAGGCCGAGGCCAGAAAGGCGGCAATCTCCCCGTCGCTCCGTAGACGGAACAGTTGTGCACGGGACGCGTCGCGGGCCAGCGCTTCCTCGATCATCGCGTCGTGCGTGCGCTTGAAATTCCAGATGAAGCGGTAGAAGGCCGGATCGATCTTTTCCGGGCAGCCGGGGGCGAGGTCGGCGCGTGTTCGTCCGAAGAGGGTCATCGTGCGGCGGAAGGCGCGCCAGAGGCAGACGCGGCGCGGCTGGTCGACCCAGACGATTGTGTCGGCACGCGGCAAGCGGATGTCGAAGGTGCGGCTGAAACTGCCGTCGATGACCCAGCGGTCTTCGGCCACTGCGGCGGCGACCTTCGGCCGGAACTCGTCATAGGAACTTTCGACCCAACCCGGCTTCCAGAAGAGCACATCGAGATGCACCACCGGCAGGGCGAGTTTCTCGCCGAGCCTGCGCGCGAGCGTCGACTTGCCGCCGCCGGAGCAGCCGATGACGAGGATGCGCTGCATTTATTTCCCGACCATCGAAAACGACGAATGCTGCGCGGCCTTGCGGTCGAAGGTAAGCGTCGTCGAACATCCCGCCGCCGCATTCACTTCCGCGATCAGATAATCGGCGAAGTCGGCCTTGCTCTCGACAAAGGCATCGAGGGCGCGGCGCACCGCCGCCTCGCTCTCCAGCTCAACATTCGCGCTGGCGATCAGCCGCATGACAATCTCTTCGATCACTTTCCGGCTCTGCTCCGCCTTGTTGCGCAGCACCCAGACGGTTTCCGCCAGAACGATATTGTTGACGAAGAATGTGTCGCCGCTTTCGAGAATGAGTTTCGCGACAAGTCTTGTCTGTTCCGGCGCGTTGTCCGCCACACCGGAATCATCGAGAAGCCAACGCAGCAGGATGTTGGTGTCGAGGCC
>NZ_JBBECC010000093.1:0-4664 GCF_040882025.1 Parvibaculum sp.
GTCCTTTCCGACCTCGCCGAACTGACCCATTGGCTGACGCGCCTGAAGCTCGTTGAGGGCGCCGGCGACGACGTCGCCATGTCGGAAACCGAGCGGGCCCGCGGCCGTGACATGGCGGCGCGCCTGCCGATCCGTGTCCTGTCGCGCGTCTGGCAGATGCTGTTGAAGGGGCTGACGGAAGTGCAGGGCGCCGCGCGGCCCATAGCGGCCGCCGAAATGGTGCTGGTGCGCATTGCCTATGTCGCCGATGGGCCGGGTCCGGAAGAACTGATCGAACAATTGAAGTCGGGAGGCGCCGCGCCGCGCGCAACCGCGCGCCCCGTGCCCTCAGGCGACAGCGGCGGTCCGCGCGCGCAACTGCGCTCTGTCGCCGCCGCACGCCCGGAAACGCATGAACCCACGGCGGCGATCGCATCTTCCGCGCCCGCCGTCAGCATCCGGACCTTCCAGGACGTGGTGGCGCTGGTCGGTGCCGATCGCGACATCAGGCTGAAGCATGCGCTCGAAGCGGGCGTGCGTCTCGTTCATTTCGAGCCCGGCCGCATCGAACTCGGCCTTCTTGAGGGCACACCGAATACGATCCTGACCGAGCTCTCCGAAAAACTTTCTCGCGCCACGGGTGCGCGCTGGCTGGTCTCGCTCGCCCGCAACGCCGCCGATGCCGCGCCGACATTGCGCGAACAGGCGCAGACGCATGAGGAAATGTTGAAGGATCGCGCCCGCGCCGACGCGCTGGTCAAGGCGGCACTCGCCGTCTTCCCCGGCGCCGAGATTGTCGAGGTACGCGAGCCCGGTTTTCCGGCCGGCGATGCGTTGCCGCCCGAAATGCCCCCCGAAGACGTATTGGAAGACATGGAGCCTGACGAGTGAAAAATCTGGCCGACATCATGAAGCAGGCGCAGCAGCTTCAGGGCCGCATGGAATCGATGCAGGCCGAACTCGAAGCGGCCGAGGTCGAAGGCCGCGCCGGTGGCGGGCTGGTTGCGGTCGTCATGTCGGGCAAGGGCGCGATCAGGAAAGTGTCGATCGATCCGAGCCTGATGAAGGAGGACGAACGCGAAATCCTCGAGGATCTGATCGTGGCCGCCGCCGCCGATGCCCGGCACAAGGCCGACGCACTGGCCGCCGAGAAGATGAAATCCGTCGCCGGCGGATTGCCGCTTCCGCCCGGTTTCGGGCTCTGATCTCGATGGCGGTTACGGGCCCCGAGATCGAACGGCTGATTGCGCTGATGTCGAAGCTGCCGGGTCTCGGCCCCCGCTCGGCGCGGCGCGCCGTCCTCCAGCTCATCAAGAAAAAGGAGACGTTGCTGTCGCCGCTGGCGGATGCCATGGCGGAAGCGGCGGCGAAGGCGCGTATCTGCTCGGCCTGCGGCAATGTCGACACGCAGGACCCCTGCGCCATCTGCGCGGACACGACGCGCGATCCGCATGTGCTCTGCGTCGTCGAGGAAGTGGGCGATCTCTGGGCGCTGGAGCGCGCGGGCGCACACAAGGGCCGCTACCATGTGCTGGGCGGTGTCCTTTCGGCGCTCGACGGGGTCGGGCCCGACGATCTCAATATCGGCAGGCTGGTCGAGCGGCTGGGCGCGGGCGAAATCACCGAGGTCGTCCTGGCGATGAACGCCACTGTGGACGGCCAGACGACGGCGCATTACATCACCGACCGCGTTTCGGGCCTCGGCATTTCGGTCACGCGGCTGGCGCATGGCGTGCCGGTCGGCGGCGAACTCGATTATCTCGACGACGGCACGCTCGCCGCCGCCATGAAGTCGCGCCGCCCCTTCTGAAATCCGGCCCGTCTAACCCTTGTCCTTCGCCCAGTAGTTGCGCGTCATCGTGAAGACGGCCGGCGCCAGGATGAACAGCGCAATCAGGTTCGGCAGCGCCATCATCGCATTCAGCGCATCGGCCATGTTCCAGACGAGATCGAGGCTTGTAACCGCGCCGACCGGGATCGCGAGAACCCAGACGATGCGATAGGGCCAGATCGCCTTGACGCCGAACAGGAACTCCACCGCACGTTCGCCGTAATAGGACCAGCCGAGAAGTGTGGTGAAGGCAAAAAGCGCCAGCGATATGGCGACAAGCGCGCCGCCCCATGGCAATGCCGCGCCGAAAGCCGCGCTTGTCAGCGCTGCGCCGTTGACGCCGCTGGTCCAGAGCCCGGACGTGATGATGACAAGGCCCGTCAGGGTGCAGACGATCAGCGTATCGATGAAGACGCCGACCATGCCGACAAGACCCTGCTGGATCGGATCGTCGGTCTTGGCCGCCGCATGGGCAATCGCCGCGCTGCCGAGGCCTGCTTCATTGGAAAAGATGCCACGCGCGAAACCCCAGCGGATGGCGAGCATCACGGTCGCGCCGATGAAGCCGCCTTCGGCGGCCGTCGGGGTGAAGGCATGCTGGAAAACGAGCCCCAGCGCCGCCGGAATGGCCTCATAGTTGACCACCAGAACGGCGACCGCGCCGCCGATATAGACGACGATCATGGTCGGCACCAGCGCGCTCGCCACCTCGCCGATACGGCGAATGCCGCCCACCAGCACAAGGCCGACCATGACCATCATGGCGAGGCCCGACGCGATCTCCGGCACGCCGAAATTGTCCTTCAGGGCATGGGCGACCGAATTCGCCTGCACGCCGTTGCCGATGCCGAAGCCTGCCAGCGCCGTGAAAATCGCAAAGGCCGGCGCCAGTACCAGCGCCAGCGTCGGGAACTTCGCGCCGACGCCGTTCTTGATGTAATACATCGGTCCGCCGACATGATTGCCGAGCTCGTCGACTTCGCGATAGGCCACCGCCAGCACAGCTTCGGTATATTTCGTCGCCATGCCGACAAGCGCGATCACCCACATGTAAAAGAGCGCGCCCGGCCCGCCGAAATAGATGGCGGTGGCAACGCCGGCAATGTTGCCGGTGCCGACGGTCGCGGCGAGCGCGGTCATCAAGGCCTGGAAGGGCGAGATGTCGCCGGCGCCGTGCGACGGACGTACCGACAGGGCGAGGGCTTCCGGTAGCTTTCGCCAGGGCACGAAGCGCAGGCCAATGGTAAGAAAAACGCCCGTCGCCGCCAGCGCGACCAGCATCGGCCAGCCCCACAAAACGTTGTTCAACGCATTGACGAAATCGCTGATGGCCTGCATTGCCCGTCCCCCTTGCCCGTTCGGCGCCCCCCAAGGGCGTGTGAGTAGAGCGCGAGCCTAGCAAAGAAATACCGCCCCGCATTCCGAAAAATATGACACTACTTGTGTCAATATATAGGAATATGCACGAATCTTCAGCTTGAAATGAGGCCGCCCGGCGTCGCGGTGCCCGGCAAGGCCTCTGCCGCGCCTTCCTCGCCCATCTCGACTTCCTGGATTCTTTCGCTGCGCTTGCTGATGCGGTCGGTCGAAACCTTGATATCGTTGATGTCGCCTTCCGCCTGCCGGAAATGCGTGTCGAGTTTCTCGACGCGCTTGCCGAGCAGCGTCACATCCTGCATCAGCAGCCCGACATATTTCTGGATCGTGCCGGCCTGCTTGCGCATCTCGACGTCTTTCAGCACGGCACGCACCGTGTTGAGCGTCGCCATCAAGGTCGTCGGCGAAACGATCCAGACCCGCGCCTGATAGCTTTTGGTCAGCACATCGGGAAAATTGGCGTGGAGCTCGGCATAGACAGCCTCGGACGGCAGGAACATCAGCGCCGATTCCGCCGTCTCGCCGGGCACGATGTATTTCTCGGCGATTGCGGTCACATGCTTGTTGAGGTCGCCGCGGAATTGCCGCGCGGCGATGACGCGCTCCGCCTCGTCCTTCGCGTTCCGGAGCATGTGATAGGCGTCGAGCGGAAACTTTGCGTCGATGGCGATGGGGCCCGGCGGATTGGGCAGGATGATCAGGCAGTCGGCCCGCGTTCCGTTTCCCAGCGTCGTCTGGAAACTGTAGGCCGAAGGCGGCAACGCATTGCTGACGATGTCGTTGAGCTGCACTTCGCCGAAAGCGCCGCGCGCCTGCCTGTTGGCAAGGATGTCCTGAAGCCCGACCACCTGGCTCGACAACTCGGTGATGTTTTTCTGCGCCTCGTCGATGACGGTAAGCCGCGTCGTCAGTGTGCCCAGCGTCTCGGCGGTCTTCTGTGCAGACGCTTCGAGACTTTGGCCCATGCGCTGGCCCATCTGGTCGAGCCGCTCGTTGATGGTCTGGGTCAGTTCAATGCGCGTTTGCGCCTGATTGTCCGCCATCGCGGCAAGACGCCCCACCAGCTCGATCTGCTGCCGGGCAAGCTCGGCCACCGCTTCTCCGGCGGTGTCGCCTGCGCCCCGGCCCCGCAAGATGAGGCCCGCAAGCAGTCCCGCCAGGACGATTGCGCCGCCGATCAGAAGGCCCAAAGCCAGCATATCGTTCATGTTTTTCTCCGTTTACCGGGCCGACTATAACCCGATTCCCGGGCCATCCGGGCCCGGCGCGGTCCGCTCCCGCGCCTTGACCCAAAAGCCTGCCGGGCTTATCTCAAGGCCCATGGCAATACGCGAAATCATTACGGCGCCCGATCCGCGCCTGAAAGAGGTCTCCAGGCCCGTCGACAAGGTCGATGACGGCTTGCGCGCGCTCATGGACGACATGCTGGAGACCATGTATGCCGCGCCCGGCATCGGGCTCGCGGCGGTGCAGGTCG
>NZ_JBBECC010000094.1:0-3301 GCF_040882025.1 Parvibaculum sp.
GTCGCGGAAATTCTCGGGCTCGAGCGAATGCGTGTCAGCGTCAAGGCGACGACCAGCGAGGGTCTCGGCTTTACCGGACGCGGCGAAGGTATTGCGGCACAAGCTATCGCCACGTTGATATTCGAATGAGCCGTTTTTTCGCCCTGCCCGTCGGACTTGTCTTTTACCATCCGGTGGTGCTGGTAGCGACATGGTTCGGTGCCGGACTTATCCGCCCCGGGCCCGGCACATGGGGATCGCTCGCTGCGGTTCCCTTCGCTTTCGCCATCGTCCATTTTCTCGGCGCAACAGTTCTCGCTTTTACGGCCCTCGTCGTTTTCATCGTCGGCATATGGGCCTCGTCACGATACTGCGTCGCCGCCGGGACAGAAGACGCCTCGGAGGTCGTAGTCGACGAGGTCGCCGCGATGTGGCTCGTATTTGCGGCGCTGCCGATGTCTCCGATCAACTGGCTCGCGGGCTTTGCATTGTTCCGAATTTTCGACATCTGGAAACCTTGGCCGATCCGCATCGTCGAACGGCGCTTCAAGAGCGGGCTCGGTGTTATGGCCGATGATGTCGTCGCAGCGATTTATGCGGTAATTACCTTTATCTTTCTCGACATTTTGATCATGGTCGCGTTATGAGCATCTTTCCACGCCGTCTGGTTCACCTCGCCGAACTAACTCTGGCCGATGCGCGCGAGGCGAAGCTGAAAATCGTGACCGCCGAATCCTGCACGGGTGGACTGATCGCCGGGCTCCTGACCGAGATCGCCGGGTCGTCTGAGGTCGTGGAGCGCGGGTTTGTTGTCTACTCGAACGAAGCCAAGCGCGACATGCTGGATGTACCGGGTGACCTCATCGCCGATTTCGGCGCTGTATCGGAGCCTGTGGCACGCGCGATGGCCGAGGGAGCGCTCAAGAACTCGCGTGCCCATATCGCTGTCTCTGTGACCGGCGTCGCAGGTCCCGGCGGCGGCACACCGATGAAGCCGATCGGCCTTGTTCATTTCGGCGCCGCCCGAACCGGCCGAAGCATCATTCACGAGGTGCAGCGTTTCGGCGATATCGGTCGTGAAGAAATCCGTATCAAGAGCGTCGAATCCGCACTCAACCTTGTGCGACGAATGATATAAAGCAATCTATTCCGTTGAGGCAGCCGGCGGACCGAAGGCCGACATACGGTTTGCGCCATGCAGCGCATCGGCGCGGTCAATAAAAGCTTCCATCATGCGACCGAACGCCTTGGCAAAGACCGCGTTCATCATCTTCTGCAACATGCGACTGCGAAACTCGAAGTCGATGAAGAAGTGAATGCGTGTACCGCCGTCTGCCAGCGGTTCAAATTGCCACTTGTTGTGGAGATAGTTGAACGGCCCTTCGACATAGGCAACGTCGATCAGACGTGCCGTCCGGTCAAGCGTGACCTTGCTCGTAAAGCGCTCGCGAAAAAGCTTGTAGGAAACGATCAACTCGGCAATCAAAATTTCCTTGCCGTCCACTGTTTCACGGCGACGGATACGCGCGCCGCCACACCAGGGCAGAAACTCGGGATATCGCTCGATGCCAGCGACCAGCGCGAACATGTCGTCGGCCGCGTGAGGGACATCGCGGGTTTGTTCGTGGGCGGGCATCGAACCTCTAGGACCGCGAACGCATGGCGTTGCGTGCGGCACTCAATCGAGCAAAGTCTTCATCTGCGTGGTAGGAGGAGCGAGTGAGCGGGCTCGACGAGACCAGCAAGAAACCCTTGGTGCGGGCGATCGTTTCGTAGGATTTGAATTCGTCCGGCGTCACGAAACGATCGACGGCGGCATGCTTGCGTGTCGGTTGAAGATACTGGCCGATAGTCAGGAAATCGATACTGGCCGTGCGCATGTCATCCATCACCTGCAGAACCTCCTCGCGCGTCTCACCAAGGCCGACCATGACACCGGACTTGGTGAATATCGTCGAATCGATTTCCTTGACGCGTTGGAGCAATCGCAACGAATGAAAATAGCGTGCGCCGGGGCGGACGTTCAGATAGAGGCGCGGTACGGTTTCGAGATTATGATTGAAGACATCGGGTCGAGCCGCCACGACCATTTCGAGAGCTCCATCCTTGCGCAGGAAATCGGGCGTGAGAATCTCGATGGTGGTACCGGGGGCGCGGCGACGGATCGCCTCGATAACCTCGACAAAATGGCGTGCGCCGCCATCGGCGAGATCATCACGATCAACCGAGGTGATAACGACATGGCGCAAACCAAGCTTCGCGACGGCGTTGGCGACGTTTTCCGGTTCTTCCGCATCGAGCGCCGCCGGCAGACCGGTCTTGACGTTGCAGAAAGCGCAGGCGCGGGTGCAGGTGTCACCCATGATCATCATGGTGGCGTGCTTCTTCGTCCAGCACTCGCCGATGTTCGGGCAACCGGCCTCCTCGCAGACGGTGACGAGATTGTTTTCGCGGACGATCCGCCTGGTCTCCGTGTAGACCGGCGAACCCGGCGCCTTGACGCGAATCCATTCCGGCTTGCGCAGGATTGGCGTATCGGGCCGGCGGACCTTCTCGGGGTGCCGCGGCCGCCCACTGGCCGCCTTCAGCGTGTCAATGACCGTGACCATGATCTTGCTCAGATGTTCTTGTCAGGACATGGATAGACGCTCGGCCCGATTCAAGCAAATCCGCCCAAAACAGGGGGATATTTCCCTTACTCCAGCTGATCCATATCATAGAGCCCGCCGACGACCTGAAGGCCGGTTTCGGCGCGTACCGGCAGGTAGACAGCCTCAAAATACGCATACTCGAGATCGACGCCGAGGAAACGACCGCGCAGCACGGCCGGCTTCCGTTCGTTCATAACCCGGTTGTGAAGAGCTATCTGTATAGCGGCCATCTGAGGCGCGTAACATGCGGAAAAGAGCCTGCCGGTAAACGGCATGCCGAGGCGCTGTTCGTTTGCCACACCGATCAGCCGGTAGCGCATGTCGGCGCCGTCATCGACCGGCTCGACAACAAACATGCCCCCCATGAGCTTCGGCATATCGAGCGGGTTGAAGTCGCGACGGAGCGTCAAGCCGTCCGGCTGACGCCGGGCACGCCAGTAGTCGAGCAGAATGCGACACTTTGGATGTTCGGGATCCGCCGCCTCGACCACATCGTGATCGATGCCCGCTTCACCGGGTTTCCCCGCCGGACGGATTTCGAGATCAATCGCCACTGTCCACCTCCAACGGCCAAGCGTAGGACGGCGTGGGTTAAGCAATTGCTATTTTTCCCAACAATCAGACAAGACCAAGGCGCTCCAACTGGGCCTCAGGAGCATTAACTTCCACCA
>NZ_JBBECC010000094.1:3401-4623 GCF_040882025.1 Parvibaculum sp.
ACGGATCGCCTTCGAGATCATAAAGATGGTTGCCAGAGAAATGCGCCCGTGCCCAATAGGGAATCGGGTCGTTCTTATTCCAGCGCTGATGGATCACGGGGACAACGCTTCCAGGCATCCGGTCGAGGAAAGCGCGTTCATCGGGCAGCGGTAGCTCCTGATCGCGCGTCAGGAAGTGTGTAGGCATGGTTGACCAGCGGTTCGACATCATCGCCAGCGGTGCGTTGTCGGCCGCCGGGGCACGCGCGTATTTGCGTGTACCATCGATGTAGTGCACCTCGCGACCCCAGACGCCGGTGAGCAGCCAGTCGCGGATGCCAGTGGTCTCGCCACGCAGCAAAGGCAACAGCGAGTGGCCATGCGTACGCTGGCGGACGGTGACACCGAAAAACTCCGCCAGCGTCGCGAAAAGATCGACGCCCGTGGTAAGTGCGTCGCATGTTCCGGGCGCGATTCCTGGGTGGGCGATGAGCAACGGAATGTGGCCGAGCGGCTCGTAGACTGGTACGCCGGGCTTTCCCCAAATATCTTTCTCGCCGAGATAATGGCCGTGATCAGTGCAGAGGATGATCAGCGTGTCGTTCCAAAGATTGTTGCAATCAATCTCGTCCAGCACCTTGCCGAACCATTTGTCGATCATGGTCAGCTTGCCGCCATAGCTCGCACGAATTTGTCGTGCCTGCCGTTCGTCGATGACACCTTTCTCGATACCGCCCTTCACGTAAGGCGGCCAGATCAGATGAGCGCCTTCCCATTCAGGGTCGTACATGGAGGCATAAGGCTCTGGCGTATCGAACGGCTCATGTGGATCGAACTCGTCGACGAAGAGCATAAAGCGCTGATGGCGGCCGGCATTCTCCGCCAGCCAGCGGGCCGCAGCACCCATCGTGCGCGGACCCGGAAAGTCCGCCTCGCCGCGAAAATAGCCGCGCGAGTCATCGTAAGGCATGTGTTTACGCATGAAATTAGGGGCGCCGGCCCAGCTTGGATCGGCGACCGTTTTCCACGGATCGCCTTCATGGCCGCGCTGATAATCCCAGGCGGTGAAATCGACGTGATAGTTCTCGCCGCCGGTCTCGAAGAGATGCGGGTGATCGGAGATGAGCTGCGTGACGACGCCCGCCTTACGCAACTCATAGGTGATGGCGTCTTCCCAGATTTCGACCGAACCCCATGGGCGCCAGAGAAAATCCAACGCACCACAGAGGATGTCGTGACGAGC
>NZ_JBBECC010000095.1:0-29405 GCF_040882025.1 Parvibaculum sp.
CCGCACATTACATGATCGGCCTTTTCCGCACCCATCTCGATCCGCAGAACAAGCATGCCGGTCTGACGCAATTTCTGGTCGACCTGAAAACGACCGAAGGCATCACGATCCGCCCGATCAAGGATCTCGCCGGCAAGGCGCATTTCAACGAAGTGGTATTTCAGGACGCGTTCGTGCCCGACGACATGATGGTCGGCACCGAAGGCGGCGGCTGGAACCAGGTGACGGCGGAACTCGCCTTCGAACGTTCGGGGCCGGAGCGTTATCTTTCGAGCTTCGTCCTGATGGTCGAGATGATCCGCGAACTCGAGAAAGAGGGCGGTGCGCACGGCGCACGCGAAATCGGCCGCCTTGTCGCGCATCTGGTGACGCTCCGGCAGATGTCGCTTTCGGTGGCCGGCATGCTCGACAAGGGCGAGAACCCGGCCCTCGAAGCCTCGGTGGTGAAGGATCTCGGCGCGATCTTCGAACAGGACATGCCGGTGCGCGCACATGAACTGCTCGGCATCGAACCGACCATCGGCGTGGGCAGCGACTACGAACAGGTGCTTGGCTATCTGACGCAGACGACACCATCGTTCTCGCTCAGAGGCGGCACGCGCGAAATTCTGCGCGGCATCATCGCCCGCGGGCTCGGGCTTCGGTGAGGAGCGGGACATGAACGAGTTGCAGACGATCCTCTCCGACAGCGTCAACGGCCTGCTGGCCGAGCGCGTGACGAAGAACCTGATCCAGAGCGCCGAGGACGGCATCTGGCCCGACGTCTTGTGGAACGAGCTCGAAGCGAACGGGTTGACCCGTGTGTTGGCCCCGGAGAGCCACGGCGGCGCGGGCGGCACATGGGCAGATGCGGCGATTGTGCTGAAGGCGGCGGGGCGCCACGTCACGCCGCTGCCGCTCGCCGAAGCGGTGCTGGCCCATTGGCTGCTGGCCGAAGCCGGCATCGCCGCGCCCGACGGCGTTCTGACGGTCATGGAAGGCGACTTCACGCTCGATGGCAGCGAGTTCTCAGGGATCGCCCGGCGCGTGCCGTGGGGCCGGCAGGCGGCACATGGTGTCGCGCTGGTCGAGGGCGGCGCGGGACCGACAATGGTGCTTGTGCCTTTCGAGGGCGCCGTCATTGCGCCCGACATCAACGTGGCGCGCGAGCCGCGCGACACGGTGACGCTGAAGGCCGCGACTGCGACAACCGCCGCCGTCACGCTGCCGGAGAATGCGTTGCGGCTTTACGGCGCGCTGGCGCGGGCCTGTCAGATGGCCGGCGCGCTCGACTATCTGGCGGCGCAGACAGTTGCTTATGCCAATGAGCGCACGCAATTCGGCAAACCCATCGGCAAGTTCCAGGCGATCCAGCAGCAGCTCGCCGTGCTGGCGACGCAGGCCGCCGCGACCGGCATTGCCGCCGACCATGCCTGTGCGCAGGCCACGCGGCGCAAGGAGGATGCGGCGTTCGAAATCGCGGTCGCGAAAATCCGTGCCGACGATGCCTCGAGCATCGCAACCTCGATCGCGCATCAGGTGCATGGCGCGATCGGCTTTACCTATGAGCACGGGCTTCATTTCGCGACGCGGCGGCTCTGGTCGTGGCGCGCCGAGTTTGGCGCCGGCGCCGAATGGGCCGAAAGTCTCGGCCGCGAGACGATCTCGCGCGGCGCCGACGCGCTCTGGCCGCATGTGACGGCGCGATAGATTTTGCAACCGAAGAGAGCAAGCCGATGAAAGTCTCCGAAGCGCTGAAGAGCCGTATCACTTGCCGCGCCTTTCTCGACAAGCCGGTGCCCGAAGCGACCGTGCGGCAAGTTCTCGAAGAAGCGAAATATGCGCCTTCGGGCGGCAACCTGCAGCCATGGCACGTCTATGTGGTGACCGGCGACAGGCTGAAGGAATTTCTTGCCATCGTTGCGGAAAAGCAGAAGGAAAACCCGTTCGGCGAAGGCACCGAATATGACATCTATCCGAAAGGCCTCACCGAGCCTTACAAAGCCCGGCGCTTCAAATGCGGCGAGGACATGTATGCGACCATCGGTGTGACGCGCGAGGACAAGGCGGGGCGCCTCCAGCAATTCTCGCGCAACTTCCGCCTCTTCGACGCGCCCGTGGCGCTGTTCTTCGCCATCGACCGGCAGATGGGCCTCGGTCAATGGTCCGACCTCGGCATGTTCATCCAGTCGGTAATGCTGGCGGCGCGCGAACACGGACTCCACACCTGCCCGCAGGAAGCCTGGGCGATCTGGTACAAGACGGTCGGGGAGTTTGTCGGGATACCGGAAGAGCTTATGCTCTTCTGCGGCATGGGGCTCGGCTACATGGATGAGGCGGCGCCCATTAACCAGTTGCGCACGGATCGTGCGCCGCTCGAGGAATTCACCACCTTCAGCGGTTTCTGAGTGGCGAATTCTGACCGGAAACCGGAACGCCCGTTCATCGCGGGTTCAGTCGGGATGGCATAAGACCGGGGGCATGACGCAGAAATTCACATGGGTCGCCCTGACGATCGCCGCTTCGATCCTCATTTTCATGGGGGTCGGGCCGGCGCGCGCCGATCAGGTGATCGGGCGGGCTCCTGCGGCGGAGCTTCTGATCGAGGCCCAATATTGGGGGCGCGAGGATAACGCACGCGACGCGGTGCGCGAGGGACGGGTGATCTCGCCGGGCCAGGCCAAACAGGCAGCTCTGTCGCGCTATCCGGGTCACTATCTCGATATGAGTCTTGCGGGCCAGACTTACTATGTGAAGATCAGAACGCCGGACAATCGGGTCGTCGTGGTGTCGGTCGACGCCACGTCGGGTCGGGTCATGGGCGCCCGTTAGCGGGCCGAGAGAGCGGAGACAGGGGTATGCGGCTTTTGGTTGTCGAGGACGATCCCGATCTCAACAGGCAACTTGTGGGCGCGCTGGAAGAGGCGGGCTATGCGGTGGACAGCGCCAAGGATGGCGAGGAAGGACATTTCCTCGGCGACACCGAGCCCTATGACGCCGTCGTGCTCGATCTCGGCCTTCCCGAAATGGACGGCGTGACGGTGCTCGAAAAATGGCGCCGTGACGGCCGCGTCATGCCGGTGCTGATCCTGACGGCGCGCGACCGCTGGTCGGACAAGGTGGCGGGCTTCGACGCCGGCGCCGACGACTATGTGGCCAAGCCCTTTTTCATGGAAGAAGTCCTCGCCCGTCTTCGCGCGCTGCTACGCCGCGCTTCGGGCCATGCGACCAGCGAACTCGAATGCGGACCGGTTCGCGTCGACACACGCAGCTCGCGCGTGACGGTCGATGGCCGCGCGATCAAGCTGACCTCGCTCGAATATCGTCTTCTCGCCTACATGATGCATCATCGCGATCGCGTGATTTCGCGCACCGAACTCGTCGAGCATCTCTACGATCAGGATTTCGACCGCGATTCGAACACCATCGAGGTTTTTGTGGGCCGCCTGCGCCGCAAGCTCGGCAAGGATGTAATCGAGACCGTGCGCGGTCTCGGCTACAGGCTGACGGCGCCGGAAGATGCGGTCTGACAGCCTCGCATTCCGCCTCGTCGCGGGCGCGGCGCTGTGGAGTGCCGTTGCCCTCGTCGTCGGTGGTCTGGTCCTCTCCGCCATCTTCCGCAACTCAGTCGAGCGCAGCTTCGACGCGCGTCTCAATGTGTTGCTCGACAGCTTGATCGCGACCACCGAAGTCGACGCTGCGGGCAACCTTGTGCGCATTCGCGAACTTTCCGAGACGCGCTTCGATCTCGCTTACTCGGGTTGGTACTGGCAGGTGTCGCCGCTCGCCGAGCGCACCGCGCTGCGTTCGCGTTCGCTTTTCGACCAGACCCTTGACCTTTCGTCGGGGCGCGACGCCGGACGCAACGATTTCGGCCTCAAGGTCTTCGACGTCCTGGGCCCCGAGAACCAGCGGCTGCGCGTCGCCGAACGGCGCGTGGCGCTTCCGGGCTACGACATTCGGGTTTCTTTTGCCGTTGCCGGCGATCGCGGCGAAATCGACGTCGAAATACAGGGCTTCAATACCTGGCTTTTCATGGCGATGGCCGCGATGGGCGCCGGTTTGCTCGTCGCGCTGTTGATTCAGGTGCGTTTCGGTCTTCGGCCGCTCGACAGGGTGCGTCTGGCGCTGGCGCAAATTCGCTCGGGGCGGGCGACCCGGCTCGAGGGCGAATTCCCCTCGGAAATCGAACCGCTGGCCGACGAGCTCAACCGGCTGCTTGACGGCAATCGCGAAGTGCTGGAGCGCGCCCGCACCCATGTCGGCAATCTGGCGCATGCGCTGAAGACGCCGTTGAGCGTGCTGACCAACGAAGCCCGCACGCACAAGGATTCGTTCGGCCAGACCGTGAGCCGCGTAGCGGAGCAGATGCGTGAACAGATCGATCATCATCTGGCCCGCGCCCGCATGGCCGCCTCGGCCAACGTGCTCGGCGTCAACACACCGGTCGCGCCGGTCCTGACGCGAATCTCCCGCGCGCTCGAACGTATCCATGCCGATCGAGGGCTCGTTCTCGCGGTCGATTGTCCGGAGACAACCGGTTTTCGCGGCGAGGCGCAGGATCTCGAGGAGGTTGCCGGCAATCTTGTCGACAATGCCTGCAAATGGGCGGCATCGCGTGTCGTGTTGAGGGTGACGCCGGGCCTGCTGCGGAAGGGTCGAACCTTCTTCATGCTTGCCGTGGAGGATGACGGGCCGGGATTGCCGGAAGATGCACGGCAAACAGTCCTGAAACGCGGCGCGCGGCTCGACGAGACAAAACCGGGCTCCGGCCTCGGCCTCTCCATCGTCACCGAGATTGCCGAACTTTATGGCGGCGAATTGCGGCTCGAAACATCGGAAATGGGTGGTTTGCGGGCCGAGCTCTATCTGCCGGCCTCGACCGACTGAAACGACCGCGCAAGCTGAACGCCCGATGAACGGTGCATTCAGGCGCCGCTCAAGGACGATTTTCTATCCTCATGATCATCGGATCACCCAATCAGGACATGGGGTACGGCTATGAAAATCAAGAGCACTCTTCTCGTGGGCATACTGGCCCTGGCGCTGGCGGGTTGTCAGACGGGCGGCCCCGGATATGGCTATGGCGGCGGCCCGAAGGAAGGCTTCGGTACGCTTGCCGGCGCCGTCGCGGGCGGCCTTGCCGGTTCGCAGATCGGCGGCGGTTCGGGCCGGCTTTGGGCGACGGGCGCAGGCGTTCTGATCGGCGCGCTGGTCGGCAACAATATCGGCCGCAGTCTCGACCGCGCCGACCAGGCGTATCTTCAGAACGCTTCCTACAATGCGTTCCAGACCGGCCAGACGACGCAATGGCGCAATCCGGATAGCGGCAATTACGGTTATGTCGAACCGCAACGGTCCTATCAGTCGAATTCGGGCTATTGCCGCGAATACAGTCAGACCGTCTATATCGGCGGGCGCGCCGAGCAGGCCTACGGCACCGCCTGCCGTCAGCCCGACGGCAGCTGGCAGATCGTGAACTGAGGCACTGTTCCGCCTTCGTGAGACAATATCTTTTCAGTTTGATGCCGAATGTGAAAAGGCCGCCGCTTTCCCAGAGGAAAACGGCGGCCAGTTCAAAACGGCAGCGACGCGGTCAGTTTGTCTTGTCTCTGGACCGCCCCGTTTGCGTCCATCTATTTCGATTGCAGAGTCGCCGCGCCAAAACCCGGTACGGCGATGAAGGATAAAGGCTCAGGCAGAAAGGCCCCCGGAAGTTTCCGACCTTACCTGCCTCGCCACACGACCCTCTGTCGAGATCGAAAACTTGGCGATGGCAAACGGCGTCACCAGACCGTTAGACATCGGATCACCTCCTTTCAATTGTTGAACCCAGTATCAAGAGCGTGAATCTTCAAATCGCGCGCGTCAAGAAAATGTATGCGAAGAGTTTGCGCGCACAGGATCGGGTAGGCGCGAGAGCGCGTCATTGCTGACATTTCCAGATTTCGAGGCACGATATTTCGCCGCTTACGGCATCGCGCCGATCCTCTGCCTAGGGCCGTTTTGACATCGAATCAAGAAGTTAACGGCCTGCCGCCACGGCGCTGTCGGTGGCCTGGGCGGTGTCGTCCGCCGCCAGGAGCGATGCAATGGTTGTCGGATCGGCGAGTTCGGCTTCCCGCGCCGAGAGTTTCTCGAAAAAGGAGTCCACGCGCG
Source organism: Parvibaculum sp. (assembly GCF_040882025.1). Lineage (GTDB taxonomy): Bacteria > Pseudomonadota > Alphaproteobacteria > Parvibaculales > Parvibaculaceae > Parvibaculum. Next base: position 6,139 of record NZ_JBBECC010000095.1, read on the forward strand.
GTTCGCGCGCAAGTGCTGCGTCCGCGACATGACGCTTGTAGCGTTGCGCGCGTACGGCGGCCAGAATGTCGGCGATGCGGGCCTTGTCGGCCGGCCGTGTCGGCACGAAGCGGCTCGGATTGCCCGCCGAGAAGGTGACAAGGCCGCCATTGCGCAGCGCCGCCGCGATCTCGCCCATTGCTTCCATCGGCACGTGAAGCCGCCGCGCCAGCGCTTCCTCGGTCCATGGTGTCTGCGCGCGTTCGAAGGCGTCATGGATCAGCAAAAGCGCCTGTACGGCCATGCGATCGAGCTGGCGCAACGTCAGCGGGCTGACGCCTCCTTGTGCGGAGAGATAGGTGCGGTTCTGATAGTAGAAGGCGATGGCGCAGCCGCCGAGCAGGATCAGCCAGGCGGCGTAAAGCCAGATCATGAAAAAGACGAGGCTGGCGAAGGCCGAGTAGATCGCCACATATTGCGCCGACTTGACGACGAAGGTGGCAAAAGTCCAGCCGGCGGCGCCCCAGACGATTCCGGCCACGGTCGCGCCCACCAGCGCCGAACCGAGTTTGACCCGTGTGTTGGGGATCATCATGTAGACGAAAGCGAAGGCCGCGATCAGAACCGCGAAGGGCAGAAGCTTGCTCGACTGCTCGACGATATAGACGACCAGCCAGTACTCGGCCACGCCGCCGATGAAATCGTTGGAAATTGCGCCGGCCATGATGCCGATGGCGGTGAGCACGATCAGCGGCCCCAAGATGCCCATGCTGACGATTTCGGTGAACTGACGGGCGAACGAGCGATTGGCTTCGACATGCCAGATGCTGTTGAACGCGGCCTCGACCTTGTTGATCAGCGAAATGACCGTGTAGAGAAGAAAGGCGAAGCCCACCGTACCGAGCACATTGGCGTTGACGCGTTGCACGAACTCCATCATCCGCTGCGTGATCTCCGCACCTTGCTCGCCGAGCGGCGACAGGAAGTCGGCCATTATGGTCTCGATGTAGCTGTCGAAACCGAAGGCGCGGAATATCGCAAAGGCGATGGCAAGAGCCGGCACGAGCGCCAGCAGCGTCGTATAGACAAGGCTCATGGCCCGCAGGCTCAATGCACCGCCGGCAAGGTCGCGCGTAACCGCCCATCCGATCCGGGCGGCCAACAGCGCGGTACGCCGCCAGAAAGGCTGGTCGTCGAGAGACTGGTCCCATAATAGGGCATGGAGGCGCTCAAGGAGCGAAGCGGAGCCGAACATGGGCTTATGCTAGACGGCGGGCCCGGCAATCGAAAGGCCCTCCGCCTTGAAGGGGAGGGCCTTGGTCTTTTCGTGTACGGGCGTTGCCGCCCGCACAAATGCTGGTCCGGATCAGCCGAATACCAGATTTTCGGCGGAGAAGCGTCCATTGCGCCCCTCGACCAGTTCATACTGGATTTGCTGACCTTCCTGCAGGGTCTTCTGGCCGGCCTGTTCGACGGCGGAAATGTGGACAAATACGTCCTTGCCGCCGTCGGCCGGTGCGATGAATCCATAACCCTTCGTGGCGTTAAACCACTTCACGACTCCGCTAGCCATAATGCGTTGATTGCCTCATGTAGAGATAGAACGAACGGATACCGCCATGAAAAACGGCGTCCAAGCAAAAACGCTATCACCGAAATTTGGCTCCGGCCAACGAAAATCCCGGTCCAAGGACGGCGGATTTGCCGATGTTGTTGACGCTCAATTCGCAGACAGAAACGGCTAAATTCGGTCACTTACGGCGATATGGAACCAAATTTTAAGCATGGTTCCCTACATTTGAACGAGAAAGCGGCATGGGGGCCGCCGAGTTCAGCCGAGACGCCATGGCCAACGAACCGAATGCATCGCTGTCGCAGCGCCTGGCAAGCTACCTGGCGCAGTTGCCGCAGCCTGCCGTGCTGAAGCTTGCTTCGGGCATCGAGCGTGAAAAGCTGCGCGGCGCGGCTGGCCTTCCCTATGAAACAATTCTCTCGGGCCTGCGTCCGCTGCTGGCGTCCTTCCGGGGCAGGCGACCTGGCATGGCCGATCCGCTGCGCCGCCTCTGCCTGCCGTTCGAAGATCTCCTTTCCGACGAACAGTCGATCGACCGCCGGCGGGGCCGGATTGCCCGCCGCGTCATCGAACCCTTGTGGAGGTGGCTCGAATCCGAGCTCCTGCCCGACATGCTGCCGGACATGTCTCGCCGCATCGTCGATCACACGTTGAAAGACGACCGTATCGCGCTCGAGGCGTCGGTGTCGGTGTTGCATGCGGCGGTTGCCGCCGCGCTTGTTGCCGCCCTCGACGAGGCGCGCCGCGACGCCGTGCGACGCCGGGAGATCGAGGCCCGGCTTGGGGGCGAAGGCGGTATCGAGGATGCGCGCGCGATAGCGGCCGTCCTGTCGATCGCGCCGATCATGCTGAAACTGCAATCCGCGTTGCCGAATGCGATTGGCGATTTCGATGAGGAACACGTCAATCTCGTCAAGGAACTCTACGATGAAGCGCGCGAAAAATCGTCCGACGTCGCGCTCTATGTAGCATTCGCCACCATGGCGCGCCTTTCGGAAACCTGGCAGATTCTTCGCCTTGCGCGAAAGGTCGCCCATTATCGCAACGACATGCTGGTCAGCCGGAGCGAACTCGCTGTCTTGGGCGAGTTGCTGCTCGCGGATATGGATCGGATCGCCCGCGGCGCCGAAAGCAGGCGTCCCGGTCATACCGATCTCGACAATCTGCGCGAGGAAGTACGGCGTTTCGCGCGCATGTCGAAAGGCTTCACCGCCGAAATCGATTTACGGCGTCACGGCGATTGGGGGCAGCGCCTGCTGGGGGCTCGCGCCCGTCTTTCGGCGGCGATCTCTCAGGAAATGGCACGCTTCGAGACCGACTTGCCGCGTGCCCTGCCGCTGCATCAGATCGGGCAATATGGACGTGGCGGACCGTTGCGCCCGGATATATCGAGCCCGCCCGATCCCGCGCGCACCGCCCGTATGAGCGCCTGCCTGCGGTTTATCGAAGGATTGACGCCGATTTGCGATGCGGTCGGTGCGCAAAGCCATTGCCGGAGCGTCCGCGGGCAAATCACGGCCTATCTCAACACTTACGAAGATCGGTTGCTGGAAGAGATGAGGACCGCCAGCGGAACGGCACGCGCCAACGCCGAAGCATTCATTGAAATTGCCGCGAGCTTTCGCGAGGCCCTCGGCGAGAACCGGTCTGCGGGAGTGCTGCGCCGCCGGGCCGATGTGGCGCTTCGAGCGGCGAGCTAGAATTCCCCGTCATAGGCAAAGAGGCCCGGCATGCCCCCCGTGTGCAGGAACACAAGCGCCTCGACATCGGCATGGTCGCCGGCCAGAACCTGTGCAATAAAGCCGGCCATGCCTTTGCCGGTATAAACCGGATCGAGCAATACGCCTTCCTGTCTCGCGACCAGTTCGACGGCCATCCGCATTTCCGCCGTCGGTATCCCGTAGCGTTCGCCGAGATATCGCCCATCCAGCGTCACCGCATCGGCGGCCGGCGCGGAAATTCCAAGCAGCGCCGCCGTTTTGCACGCCAGAGCGTGGATGCTGGCGGCCATCGCGTCGGTATCGGAACGATAAACATTGACGCCCGTGACCGACGGGCCCCGACCGCGCAGCTGACGTCCGGTGACGAGACCCGCCTGTGTGCCGCCGCTCGACGAGGCATGGACGATCCGCGCGGCGCCGATGCGCAAGGCATCGAGCCCGTCGGCGATTTCGAGATAGGCGCCGACATAGCCGAGCGACCCGACAGCATTCGACCCGCCGACGGGCACCAGATAGGGTCTGCTGCCACCGGCCTCGATCTCGGCCATGACGCGCGCGAAAACGGCGCCTGCGTCGGCGTCGGCCGGTTCGATGCGGATGTCGGCACCGAGAATGCGGTCGAGCAGCAAATTGCCAGATCCGCGATAGGCATGACCTTCATAAGGCACGCTGTCGAACAGGACCAGCACGCATCGAAGTCCCGCCGTTGCGGCTGCCGCTGCCGTTTGCCGGGCATGGTTCGACTGCAGCGCACCCGTCGTCACCACCGTGTCGCAGCCCTTCGCCAGCGCGTCTCCGATAAGGAATTCGAGTTTGCGAGTCTTGTTGCCGCCGCCGGCAAGCCCTGTGCAATCGTCGCGCTTGATGAACAGGCGCGGTGGCGGCGGTTCCATGCGCTCCGTCAGCGCCGCACGCAGCCGCACCATTTCCGTGAGCGGCGTCGGCAGATGGGCGAGCTGAAAACGCGGAAAACGGCTGAGCGGGTCGGGCACGATCAGACAACCCCCTCGGCGCGGAACGAGGCGATCTCGTCCGCCGAATAACCGAGTTCGGTCAGGATGCTGTCCGTGTGCTCCCCGAGAACCGGCGCACGTTCGCGGATCGTTGCCGGCGTCCGCGAGAGCCGGAGCGGTGTTTCCATGATGGGCGCTGGACCGGGCAAGCCCGGAAAGTCGAGCGGCCGCAAATAACCCATTTCGCGGATGTGCCGGTCGTCGAGCGCCTGTTGCGGTGTATAAACGGGGCCGGCCGGGATGCGCGCTTTTTCGAGTTCGGCAAGGGCCTCCTCGGTCGTTCGCGTCTCTGCCCAGCGCGCCGTGCGTTCCGACAGGACCGCGCCATTGTCGCCGCGCGCGAGGTCGTCCTTGAAGCGCGGATCGGTGAGCCAGTGATCTTCGCCCATCAACCGTGCCCAGCGCTTGAACAGCGGCGCGCCGATGGCCTGCACCAGAATCCAGCCATCCTTTGTACGCACAATGTCGGCCGGCCCCGCATAGGGCGACCGGTTGCCGATGGCGACGCGATCGGTTTGCCGCAACTGCTGCTCGATCAGGTGAAAGTTGAAATAGGCGAGCGCCGTCGACAGCAATGCGCCTTCGACGATCTGTCCCTTGCCGGATTTCTGCCGTTCCATCAGCGCCGCCATGGTCCCGAAGGCAGAAAGGGAGGCGGTGCCGAAATCGACCCATGGCGCATAGCTCTTGACCGGTTCGTCCGGGTATCCGGTCAGATAGGCCGCGCCGACCATCGACTGTGCCACGCCGTCGAAACCGGTCCGCTCACTATAGGGACCACCATGCCCGAATGCCGAAACGGTGGTCAGGATGATATCGGGCTTCACAGCGGCAAGGCTTTCGTAATCGAGCCCCATCGCTTTCAGCGTCGAGGGCGGCAGATTGGCAACGACCACATCCGCGGTTGCGACGAGGCGCCGGACGATGCCGCGGCCGGTTTCCGTCATCGGGTCGAGCGTGAGGCCTTTCTTGTTCCGGTTCATCTGCAGGAACATCGCGCCTTCGCCGCCTTCGCCGGGGCCCGCGCCCGGCACGATCGGCTGTACGAAGCGGTCCTCGCTGCCTTCGCGTTTTTCAATGCGGATGATCTCGGCGCCCATGTCGCCCAGCAGTGCGGCGCAGTAGGGGCCGGCAATGTAGCGGCCGAAATCGAGCACGCGTATGCCCGCCAGAATGCCCTGCGAATTGCCGTCGTTTTGCTCGGCCATGCCGCCTGCCCCTCCTTGTCGTTCGTCCTGTCTCGTTTTCGCACAATGGACAGGCGCGAAAACGATAGGTTGCGCGCCGGTCTTGAGGAAGAGCACCGGGGAAAATTTTGCCTTTTATTTAGCCTTTGCCTCGTACTGTACCCCCACTCGGCGGGTGGGGAGACGCGTCGAACAGGGACATTTGTGGGAAAGGGAGCCGCGTGAGGGGGTCCGAGGACACGGCAGGAGAAGCTTTGCCCGAACCCGGCGCGGTCGCGCCGGCGATCGAGCGTGCCTTCCGCTGGACCGGCGAGTTCGTCGATCCGGCACTCGAGGCGGCTTACGCGCGCGCGAGCTGGCCCGAAACGCAGGCGCGCCTGCGCTCGGTGCTGATTGCCGTCTATATCTATGTCGGCTGGGCCGTCTTCGACTTTCTTCTGATTGGCTTCGGTTGGGCTTTCGTCGCGTTGACTGCGGGCCGCCTGGCGACCCTCGCCGTCCTGCTCGTTGCCCTCAACCGGTACACGACCTATGACGACTACAAGCAATTCATGCGTTGCGCCCTGTCGACGCAGATTCTTGTCGCGATCGTCGCGCCCGTCTCGCTGGTTCTGGGCCAGGCCGATTTTGCTGCCAGCCTGCTTGCGGTCGTCGTGGTGCTCTTCGCCTTCTATATCAGTATGCCGACCGCGCTGCCGTCGACATTGACGAATGCGCTGGCGCTGAGCATCGCTTTTGTCGCCATCTGCCCGTGGCTGGCGGATGTGTCGCCGGCCGCGCTCGGGCAGATCGCGGCGCTCGTTGCGGTAGTCAACGCCATTGGCGTTGAAATGGTACGTGCCGCCAACCGGTTGCGGCGCAGCGGTTTCCTGACGCTGATGCGTCAGCAGGAGCTTTATGATCAGTTGAAACGCGAAGTCGAGGTGCGGCGCGAAGCCGAGCAGGCCGTGCGCGCAACCGAGGAAAGCTTCCAGAGTCTTTTCTATGCCGCGCCGCTGCCCATTTCGCTGGTCGATCCGGTCGACTATCGTCTGGTGCAGGCCAATATCGCGGCGCTGAAGCTTTTCGATATTTCCGAAGACGAAGCCGAAGGTTTCGACGTTCGAACTTTTTTTTCCGAGGAAGATCTGGGCGCGCGTCTCGACCGCCTGCTGGTCAGTGGCCGTGCGGGCGTGCCGGTCGAATTCCGCCTGAAACGCCGCGACGGTACGCTGATCTGGGCGCTGGTTTCGGCCGCGACGGTTCAATTTCACGGCCGTCCGGCACTGCTGATCGGTATTCAGGACGTGACCGCACGTCACAAGGAAGCCGAGACGCTGCGTGAAGCGCGCGATCAGGCGACGGCGGCAAGTCGCTCGAAATCGGAATTCCTGGCCAATATGAGCCACGAACTGCGCACGCCGCTAAACGCCATTATCGGATTCTCGGAAGCGCTGGAGCGCGAACTTTTCGGCCCGGTCGGCAATCCGCGATACCGTGAATATGCCGAAGACATCCACAATAGCGGTGTTCATCTGCTGAGCCTCATCAACGATATTCTCGACTTGTCGAAGATCGAGGCCGGTCAGTTCACGCTGCACGAGGACGAAACCGAACTCGACCACATGGTCGAGGCGGCAACCCGCATTGTACGTCATCGCGCCCAGCAGGCGAACATCGCCATTGAATGTAATCTGCCCAAGCCGTCGATCTTCCTGGTCGCGGACGAGCGGGCATTAAAGCAGGTACTGATCAACCTCGTATCGAACGCGGTGAAATTCAGTCCCGACGGAAGCGCTGTGAAAATCGAGGCGCAGGTTTGTGCCGAGAGCCTGCGCATTGCAGTTATCGACAAGGGGATCGGCATCGCCGAGCACGACATTCCAAGAGCCTTGACGCCCTTCACCCAGGTCGACGGCTCGTTGTCGCGCGCGCATGAGGGCACGGGGCTCGGATTGCCGCTCGCCAAGCATTTGACGGAGCTGCACGACGGCACGCTCACCATCCAGAGCGAACCCGATGTTGGGACGACGGTTTATGTCGATCTGCCCCTGTCGCGCGTTGTCGGTCGCGACGCATCGCCGAAGGAGAGCGCGGCGATCTAGCTCAGCGCGCGCCGGGCCGGTAACTCTCCGCGATGTGGTCTTTCAGGTCTTCCTCCTCGAAGCGCACGGGCTTTGTCTGCATGGCGGCAAACGGCGGCGCCTGGTCGGAATAATGCGGCGAGCTTTCATCCAGCGTCGCGGTACCGAACTGGTGAATGCTTTCCGAGGTCAGTCGTCCCTGACGGTCCCATTCCACGAACATGATCAACGTGTCGCCGCCTCGGGCTGTCAGCGTGCCGTCTTCCTGCAACGCGCCATAAATTGCGCGCAACGTATCCGGTCCGCCATCGACCGCGATATCGACGCTGCCGCGTCTCAACCTGTTGACATCGCCCCACAAAGGATCAAGGCGGCCGTGATGCGTTTTCAGCGCGGCGATGGCATCGCGCAGTGAATCGAGTGCAGCCGGCGGTTCGCGGCCCAACAGGCCGGCACGTACCACCGGTTCGGCCATCAGGACGCCGAGCGACGCGCCGCGACTTTCCGTGTCGGTCACACGGTTCCATTTGGCGAGAATGCGCTGCGCCTCGGCAAGGTCGGTATCGTCGCCGGGCTCAACCTGCAGCACCTCTTCGATCAGCTTTGCCATGCGGGAACCGTCGCTGTACCGGAGATCGTATTTGTAAGTCCGGAATTCCTCGCTCGTGATCGAACGGTCGGCGCCCCAGGTTTCTTCGGCACGCATCGCCCGGTTGGTCATGTCCGTTTGGATGCCCATAGACGCCGGAAAATTCTCCGCCGTCAGATTGTCGTTGGCAGCGGTTGCGCGAAAGGGTGTGTTGTTGGCGTTGTAGAGATAACCCGAATTGGGATTGAAAAGTTTCGGCACGGCCTCGAACGGCAGATAGCCCTGCCAGATCAGGCGTGAATCGTCGCCCGGCAAAACGCCCGACCAGTCGGGGCCTTCCTCGCGTGCCGGAAACTGCGCGTTATAGACATAGGCGATGTTTCCCTGCCGGTCGGCATAGACATAGTTGATGCTGGGCAGCGCCTGCAGCTTCATCGCCTCGATCCACTCGCCGAGTTGGGTGGCCTTGTTGAGCGCGTAATATTGTTCGACCTGCCGGATTTCGCCCATCCCTGCGTAACGCACGGCATAGGTGCCGTTCTCGGTCTTCAGGACCGGCCCATGTTCGGAAAAGAGGACGTCGCGTTTGGCGGTCCACCAGAAGGGCCCCCATAAATCGACGCGAATTTTCGCGACCTGCTTTTCGAAGTCGCGCCAGTCGCCGTCAAGCAGATACTGGTCTTCGTTATCCGGGTTGATCGTCAACGCATAGACGTCGATGAGGTCCGGTTCGTTGACGGTGTTGGCCCAGCCAAGATGTCGATTGTGCCCGTGCAGCATGAAAGGCGTGCCGGGAAAAAACCCACCCGCCACATGCCAGCCTTCCTCGCTGCGCACGACCGCTTCCCACCAGGCGACCGGCCCCGTGAACGGCTGATGCGAATTGACAAGAAGCCGCGTCGCACCGTCCGCCGCGCGCGCTGGACTGACAACGACGGCGTTGGAGCCGATCGGGAGCGGTGTTCGCGTCGGCAGGAACGCATCGACCCCTTCCTTGGAGAGGCCGCCCGCCTTGCCGATCCGTCCTTCGAAAATTGCCGTCAGCGTCTTGTCGAGCCCGTAGAAAAACGGCGTCTTGAATGCGAATCCGGCGACCACATCCTTGCCGGTCAGCGGCAGAAATCCCGGCGTCACCAGATCCGGATTAAGCGCTGCGTAGTAATTGACACCGTCGGCATAGGCCTCCACCACGCGCCGGACCTCCGGGCTGAGCTCGCTCTCATAGCGCGCCTCGATCGATTCCCACACGCGCATCAGATGAACGAGATAGTCGCTGACGGCAGCCTGCTGGCCCTTGACCGAAGCGAGCTGTCCGCGCGTTGCGATCGCGACTTCCTCGATCGTCGCGTAATCGTCCTCTGCATGGGCGAATCCGATGCCGAAGGCTGCATCGGCGTCCGTCTTGCCCAGGATATGCGGCACACCCCAATCGTCGCGGCGAATGACCGCGTCATAATCGGCGGCGCTTGCGATCAGCGGCGCCGGGTCGACCGGAGCGGGCTTCTCGACGGCGCCCCGGACCAGAATGGCAGCCAGTACCGCCATTGAGAAGCCGATGAGACCCAGTCCCCCTGTCTTGACGATCCGCAACACCGGCTCCCCCATTTCTTGATTTTCCGCTTCGCGCCGGAGACTACCTGCCGGGCCGCGATCCGCAAAGCCGCCCGGCACCGTTCGCCTGCGTCCCTGCGCCGCTTTTGCGCCCCGTCCGCAGCCTCTATACAAGGGGCACCCTGCAGCAACCTAGACGAAAGACCTTTCCTTGGCATTTTCCGGCGACATTCCGCTCTTCGTTGCGCTTGCCGTTCTTGCTGGCGTTGTCGTGACGTTGCTGCTCCGCCCCTTGCGGGCCACGGGCGCGCGCACCGATATCGGTGAGAGCGAAGTGGCGCTCTATCGCGACCAGCTTGCCGAAATCGGCCGCGATGTCGATCGCGGCGTGATTGGCGAGGCCGAGGCTGAAGCCGCGCGTATCGAGGTTTCGCGCCGCTTGCTGGCCGCGGACGACGCGCGGCAACGGGCAGTACGAGAGAATTCGGCCGCCAATCCGCGCTGGCGCAAGGGCATGGCGGTGGCGATCGCGCTGGGCGTACCGCTCGTCGCGCTCGCCGTCTATTTGCAGTCCGGCTCGCCGGGCCTCCCCGATCGGCCCCTGGCACCGCGCCTCGCGGTTTCGGCAGACCAGCTACCGGTCGAAGCGCTGGTGATCCGCATCGAGCGGCGCCTGAAGGCGCAGCCTGACGACCTGCGGGGCTGGGAGCTGATCGCGCCGACCTATCTGCGGCTTGGCCGCTACGATGACGCGGCAGGGGCATGGACGCGCGCGATGATCCTCGACGGTGCGACAGCGGAACGGCTGGCCGCGCGCGGCGAGGCTCGTGTCCTCGCGGCGGACGGCCGCGTGACGGGAGGCGCGAAGGCGGATTTCGAGAAGGCGGAGGCGCTCGATCCGGCAGAGCCTCGCGCCCAGTATTTTCTCGGTCTTGCCGACTATGACGAGGGCCGCAGCGATGCGGCGCTTGTACGCTGGAAGGCAATGCTGGCCGATGCACCCGAAGATGCCGCATGGGCCCCGGCGGTGCGGGCCCGGATAAAGGCCATCGAGGGTAAAACAGCGAAAGAGTAATCTCCGGCCTCATGAGCCTGAGCTAGCATGGTCGCCGACTCGCGCGAGCGGCGCGAGCGGCGCGTTCGGGCGAAAGAGGGGGATCATGCTGACCGAGCTTCAGAAACAGACAGCCAAGGCTATCGTCAATATTTTCGAGACGGGACGGGCGCGAGGCGACTATGGCCGCGTGACGTTGCTGGCCGGCGACAGTGGGCATCTGACCTACGGCATGGCGCAAACGACGCTCGGCAGTGGTAATCTCCACCTGCTGATCAAGGCTTACTGCACAGCACCCGGCGCAGCCTATGCCGCCGCCCTGAACCCCTATCTTCAGCGTCTCGCCGACATCGATCTGCGGCTTGACAATGACCTGACGCTTCGTGGTCTGCTGAAGGAGGCCGGCGCCGATCCCGCGATGCAGGAAGCGCAGGACGGTTTCTTCGACCGTGTATTCTGGCGCCCCACCGTCGAAGCGGCATCGCGGCTTGGTCTGGCCGAGGCGCTCTCCCTGGCGGTCATCTATGACAGCATGATCCATGGTTCCTGGAACCCCACGCGCGATCGCGCGCTGGCAACGGCAGGCCAGCCCTCGAAAGTTGGCGAGCGCTCATGGATTGCCGCCTATGTGAAGGAGCGGCGGAACTGGCTTGCGAAGCACCCGAATGCGCTACTTGGCAAGACCGTTTACCGCATGGACGCGTTCGATACGTTGATCGGTGCGAAGAACTGGCAACTCGCCCTGCCGCTCGCGGTTCGCGGCGTCAGGATCGACCGGACGGTTTTCGACTACCGGCCGCCGGTGCCCGTCTCGGCGATCGATGCCGCGACGCGCAATCTGCTTCTGACGACGCCTCATATGACCGGTGCCGATGTTCGCGCGCTGGAAGAAGCGCTGGTAAAAGACCGCTATGCAATCAATGTCGACGGCGTGTTCGACGAAGGGCTCGAAGCCGCGCTGAAATCCTTCCAGAAAGAACATGGATTGATCGCCGATGGCATCGCGGGACCGGCAACCCGGACAATATTGGGGTTTTGAGCCGTCGTGCCGGACAGAAAACCCTTTTACCGCGACCATTTAGCGATTTGATCGGGCATGACGGCCCGGCTATATCTGGGCCCGCCAAGAGCCTCGCAACCGGGACACAAGGAACCGCCATGACGCGCAAACAGCGCCGCGCCATCTTTATCGCCGTCGGCCTCGCCATTCTGGCGCTGGCGGTCGGGCTGGTGCTCTACGCGGTGCGCGACAGCATCGTCTTTTTCTACAGCCCGAGCGACGTCGTTGAACGCCAAATTGCGCCGGGCCAGCGCATCCGCCTCGGTGGCCTTGTGGAAACAGGCTCGGTCGAAACGCTCGCCGACGCCGGCGCGCGCTTCAACGTCACCGACATGGTCGAAACGATCACGGTTTCGTATCGCGGCATCCTCCCCGATCTCTTCCGCGAAGGGCAGGGCGTCGTCGCCGAAGGCGTGTTGCTCGAAGATGGAAGCTTCGCCGCCGATGCGGTTCTGGCCAAGCACGATGAAACCTATATGCCGCCCGAAGTCGTCGACGCGCTGAAGCGCAGCGGCAACTGGCAGGGCGAGGGCGCCGAAGCCTCTCACGCCGAGACCTATGGGCAGGGCAGTTACCCATGATCGTCGAGCCATGATTATCGAAATTGGCCATTTCGCGCTGGTGCTGGCGCTTGCGGTCGCGGTCGCGCAGACGGCTGTGCCCATGCTGGGCGCGCATCGCCGTGACGCCGCCCTGATGGCGGTCGCGGGATCGGCGGCGCTGCTGCAGCTTGCGCTGGTGCTGATCGCTTTCGCGGCGCTGACATGGGCTTTTCTCGTTTCCGATTTCTCGCTGAAACTCGCTTACGACAATTCGCATTCGGCAAAGCCGCTGATCTACAAGATCTCCGGCGTCTGGGGGAACCACGAAGGCTCGATGGTGCTCTGGGTGCTGATCCTCGCACTGTTCGGCGCGATGGTGGCGCTGTTCGGCCGCAACCTGCCCGACACATTGCGCGCCCGCGTTTTGTCGGTGCAGGCCTCGATCGCGGTCGCCTTCCTTCTCTTCATTGTCTTCACGTCCAATCCTTTCATCCGCCTCGATCCGGCACCCTTCGAGGGCACCGGCCTCAACCCGCTGCTGCAGGATCGGGCGCTCGCCTTTCACCCGCCCTGGCTTTATGCCGGTTATGTCGGCTACTCGATGACATTCTCTTTCGCCGTTGCAGCGCTGATCGAAGGCCGTGTCGATGCGAGCTGGGCGCGATGGGTTCGGCCCTGGGCGCTGGCTGCATGGTTGTCTCTGACCATCGGCATCGCCATGGGTTCGTGGTGGGCCTATTACACGCTCGGCTGGGGCGGCTTCTGGTTCTGGGATCCGGTTGAAAACGCGTCGCTGATGCCATGGATCGTCGGCACGGCGCTGCTGCATTCGGCCATCGTCGCCGAAAAACGCGGCGCGCTGAAAAGCTGGACGCTGCTGCTCGCCATCATCGCCTTTTCGTTGTCGTTGCTCGGAACGTTTCTCGTGCGCTCCGGCGTGCTGACCTCGGTTCACGCCTTCGCCGTCGATCCCGCACGCGGCATTTTCATTCTCGGCATTCTGATCTTCTTCGTCGGCGGTTCGCTGGCGCTTTATGCCTGGCGCGCACCGTTGCTGAAAGGCGGTGGCATCTTCGCGCCGGTCAGCCGCGAAGGCGCTTTGCTGGTCAACAATCTGCTGCTGGCGGCGGCGACCGCGGCCGTGTTTTTCGGCACACTCTATCCGCTGCTGCTCGATGCGCTCGACGGACCCAAGATCACGGTGGGACCTACATTCTTCAATCTGACTTTCGTGCCGATTTTTGTCGTGCTCTTGCTGCTGGTTCCGTTCGGTCCTTTCCTGGGATGGAAACGTGCCGATATTCAGGGCGCGGCCCAACGGCTGATGGTCGCGGCCGGTCTCGCCTTTGTCGCGATGTTGTTCGCCTACAGTCTCATGTGGGAGGGGCCGTGGCTCGCGCCGCTCGGACTGGCGCTGGCGGTCTGGCTGATTGCGGGCGCCGTTTCGGAAATCGCCTGGCGCATTAATCTCTTTTCGCGGCCACTCGCCGAGAGCCTTTCTCGCGCTCGCCGTCTGCCGCGCGCCGCATGGGGCATGGCGTTGGCGCATGGCGGTCTTGGAATTGCGGTGGCCGGCATTGTCGGTGTCACGGCATGGCGCGCCGAAACCATTGTCGCACTCGCGCCGGGCGAGAGCGCTGAACTGGCCGGATACACATTGACGCTCGAAACGGTCGGCATGCGCGACGGCCCGAACTTCGAGGCAACGACCGGCGTCATTCGGATCGATCGCGGCGACCGTTTTGTTACGCGGTTGATATCGGAGAAGCGCCGCTTCCCGGCGGAGCGTCAGGAGAAAACCGAAGCCGGCATTCATACAACATGGCTCTCCGACGTCTATGTCGTATTGGGCGATGTGGCGGGCGAGGGAAAATGGGTCGTCCGCGCCTACCGCAACGCGCTTGCGCCCTGGATATGGATTGGCGGCATGATCATGGCATTGGGCGGCGCCGTATCGTTGACCGACAGGCGTTTGCGCGTCGGCGCGCCGGTGAGCGCAAAGACCCATGCGGGCGCGCAGCCCGCCGCGGCGGAGTAGAGTCATGCGCGCGGCCGTTGCAGCGCTCCTGCTTCTCCTCGCGTTTGCCGCGCCGGGTTTTGCCGCGCTCGATCCGGCGGAAATGCTCGACGACCCCGTCGAAGAGGCCCGCGCCCGCGCGATATCGAAGGAACTGCGCTGTCTCGTTTGTCAGAACCAGTCGATCGACGATTCCGACGCCGCGCTCGCGCGCGATCTTCGCGCCGTGGTGCGTGACCGTATCCGCGCCGGCGATACGGACGCCGAGGTGTTCGAGTTTATCGTCGCGCGCTATGGCCAGTTCGTTCTGATGACGCCCCCCTTCACGCCGGCGACATGGTTGCTTTGGTTGGCTCCGGGCCTCGTGCTCGTCATCGGCGGCGGCATCGCGCTGCTCGTCTTGCGCCGGGCGCGGGGCCGCGGGAACCTTGGCCTTTCGGCGGACGAGGAGGCGCGGCTGGCTGCACTTGTTAAACCCGAGGCGTCCAACAAATCCGAATAGACGCTGCCATTTTTTCGCCTTACAGATTTGTAATGATCCAGACATGAATTGGTAAGGATCAGGACACAATGCTGATCCTCAAAGAACCCGCCCCTTGATGGCGGACCGCATCGACAGGAGATCATCGCGATGACGATTGGCGGAACGAGATACCTTGCCTCCATGACATTCGGCGCTCTGGCCTTGGCGTTCGCAGCCGTCGGCGTGCAGGCCCAGCCGCTCGACACCCGTTCGGCGGCGCCGGCCGCCGACGCACTCGAGCGTCTGCCGAGTTTCGCCGATCTGGTCGAAAAGGTGAGCCCTGCCGTGGTCAGCATCCGTGTTGCCGAAGAGCGCCCCATTCGCGCGCCGGCTGGTGTTCCCGACTTGCCATTCCCGCCCGGTAGCCCCTTCGAGCGCTTCTTCCGTGACCTGCAGCCGCAGGATCCGGGTGCCGCACCGCGCGGCCGTCCGGCGACCGCGCTGGGCTCCGGATTCGTCATTTCGGCCGACGGTTATATCGTCACCAACAACCACGTCGTCGGCGACGGCAAGGACATCACGGTGGTGCGCACGGACGGAACGGAGATGCCGGCAAAGTTGATTGGCCGCGATCCCAAGACGGATCTGGCGCTGGTCAAGGTCGAAAGCAAATCCGATATGCCCTATGTCGCGTTCGGCGACTCCGACACCGTTCGTGTCGGCGATTGGGTGCTGGCTGTTGGCAATCCCTTCGGTCTCGGTGGCACGGTCACGACTGGCATCGTATCGGCGCGCGGCCGCGAAATCGGCGCCGGCCCCTATGACGATTTCATCCAGATCGACGCCTCGATCAACCGCGGCAACTCGGGCGGTCCGACCTTCGACGTGAGAGGCAATGTGATCGGTGTCAACACGGCGATCTTTTCGCCGACCGGCGGCAGCGTCGGCATCGGCTTCGCCATTCCCTCGTCCATCGCCTCTAAGGTGATTGCCGATCTGAAGGAAAGCGGCAAGGTGACCCGCGGCTGGCTCGGCGTTACGATCCAGCAGGTCGATCCGGAAATGGCGGCCTCCCTTGCGCTGGACAAGCCGCAAGGCGCGCTGGTGGCGCAGGTTGCCGATGACAGTCCGGCAAAAAAGTCCGGCGTTCAGACCGGTGATGTCATTCTCAATGTCGACGGCAAGGACATGGAAGATGTACGCGCGGTGAGCCGTACCGTTGCCGAACTGAAACCCGACACGCGTTCGAAGATCGTCGTCTGGCGTGACGGCAAGCGCCGCACGCTGAACGCGAATATCGGTACTTTCCCCGACACGGTGGATGTCGCGGCCGCGACGCCGGACGAGGCGCCCTCCGCCGGCGCCACGACGAGCCTCGGTCTTGCCTTGACCCAGACGCCGGACGGCGTGGTGGTGCAGAGCGTCGACCCCGCCAGCGACGCCGCCGAAAAGGGCGTGCGCCCCGGCGACGTGATCGTGAAAGTCTCCGGCAAGGATGTAAAAAAGCCCGGCGATGTCGTGGCTGGTGTGGAAGAGGCGAACAAGGCCGACAAGAGTTCGGTGCTGCTGCTTTTGCGCAGCGAGGAAACGCAGCGCTTCGTGGCGCTGTCGTTGAGCAAGTCGTAACAGGTCTCGCGCGGCACCGCGGCAGGACGGCTCGTCTCGCCCGGTTTCCATCATGGTCGTCTCGACAGCTGGGAGTTGGACCGAACGATGCGCATTCTGGTGATCGAGGACGATCTGGAAGCCGCCGCCTATGTGGTGAAGGGCCTGCGGGAAAGCGGTCACATCGTCGACCATGCGGCGGATGGCGAGGAAGGTCTGACGCTGGCCTTTTCAAGCACCTTCGATGTCATGGTCGTCGACCGGATGCTGCCGAAGCGCGATGGTTTGAGCGTCGTCGAGACGTTGCGGAACGAGAGTGTGCGAACGCCGGTGTTGTTCCTCTCCGCGCTCGGCGAGGTGGACGACCGCATCAAGGGCCTGAAAGCCGGCGGCGACGACTACCTGACCAAACCCTATGCCTTCGCCGAGCTGCTTGCCCGTATCGAGGTGCTGGTGCGCCGCTCCAATCCCGACCAGGTCCGCACCCGGCTCCAGGTCGGCAATCTCGAAATCGACCTGCTCGCCCGCAAGGTCATCCGCGAGGGCCAGGAAATCGACCTCCAGCCCCGCGAATTCCGCCTGCTCGAATATCTGATGAAACATGCCGGTCAGGTCGTCACGCGGACCATGTTGCTGGAGAACGTCTGGGAGTATCATTTCGATCCGCAGACAAACGTGATCGATGTGCATATCTCGCGGCTGAGAGCCAAGATCGACAAGAATTTCGAACAGCCGCTCTTGCATACCGTTCGGGGAGCCGGATACTCGCTACGTGCCGCTGACTAATCTCCTCAAGACCTCGACCTTTCGGCTCGCGGTCATCTATCTGGCGTTGTTTGCCGCTTCGGCGATCACGCTTCTGGCCTATGTCTATTGGAACACCGCGGGCTTTCTGGCCCGCCAGACCGACGAGGCCGTGGAGGCGGAAATCACCGGCCTCGCCGAGCAATACCGGCAGGGCGGGCTGCCGCTCCTTGTCCACACGGTGATCCAGCGCTCGCGTGATCCCGGCCAGAGCCTCTATCTCGTGCTCGATCCGGCCGGCCGCGTTCTGGCCGGCACGCTCGACGCACGCCCCGCCGTCGAGCCCGGCGCCGACGGCTGGTTCGACTTCAACTACAATCGCAAGACGCTCGACGGCGCGGAAGTGAAGGCTGCGCGCGCCCGCGCGTTTTTTCTGCAGGAGGGCTACTATCTGCTGGTCGGCCGCGATGTGCAGGAACGGCGCGAGATCGAGAGCCTCATCACCAATGCGCTGATCTGGGCGATCGGCATGACGGTGGCGTTGGGCCTGGCCGGCGGTCTCTTCATGAGCCGCAACATGCTGGCCCGCGTCGATGACATCAACCGCTCCAGCCGCGACATCATGGAGGGCGATCTCTCGCAGCGCCTGCCCATTGCCGGCACCGGCGACGAACTCGACCAGCTCGGCCGCAACCTCAACGCGATGCTCGACCAGATCGAGGCGCTGATGACCGGCATGCGGCAGGTCACCGACAATATCGCTCACGACCTTCGCAGCCCGCTCAACCGCCTGCGCAATCGCCTCGAAGTGACGCTGATGCAGGAAGCCTCGCCCGCCGACTATCGTCATGCGCTCGAACGAACCATCGCCGAGGCCGATAACCTGCTGGGCACGTTCAACGCGCTGCTGATGATCGCGCGCGCGGAAGCCGGCTCCGTGCGCGAAGCGATGACCTGGGTCGATCTTGCCGCGATCGTCAACGACGCCGCCGAACTCTACGAGCCGGTGGCGGAGCAAAGCGGTCTGACATTGCATGTCGAGGTGCAGGAGGGCCTGCAGATTCGCGGCAATCGCGAACTGCTTTCCCAGGCGACGGCCAATCTGCTCGACAACGCCGTCAAGCACGGACAGCCGCAGACGCCCGATGCGGATGGCAGTATCACCGTCTCCGCCATGGCCGATCCGGCGCGGCCCGGCCGCGGCGTCATCCTCGCCGTTTCCGACCACGGTGTCGGCATCCCGGCCGGTGAGCGGCAGCATGTGCTTGAGCGCTTCGTGCGGCTCGAGGCAAGCCGCAACACGCCGGGTAGCGGGCTCGGCCTCAGTCTCGTTGCCGCCGTGGCGCGGCTGCATGGCGGGCAGATCGAACTGGAAGACAACGATCCGGGTCTCAAGGTCAGCCTGCATCTGCCGGTCTCCGGCCGCTGACGAGGGAACGGAGGAACGGCACGTGACAACGGAAAGCGGCGCGAGAACGTTGCGCGATTGGGCGGCCAGGGCGCCGCAGCCGCACGACCGGGCCCGCGCGGCGCGCGAGATCGAAGACCTCGAAGCCTCGGCCGCCGCGCTCGAAGGCGATGCCGGCAGGGAGATGGCGGCGCTGCTCGCCGACGCCGATATTCGCCATCTGCTGGCCGCGATCCACGGCAATTCGCCCTATCTGACGCGCGTCCTGCGCCGCCATCCGGACTGGCTGCCGCGTCTGCTCGCAAGCGCGCCGCAGGCCGCGCTGGACGATCTCCTGTCCCGTCTGCGCGCAACGCCCGCCGCCGCGGCGGCGCAGGCCGACATCATGGCCGCCTTGCGCACCGCCAGGGCCGAGGCGGCGTTGCTGATCGCGATCGCCGACCTCTGCGGCGCCTGGGAACTGGACGAGGTAACGGGCGCGCTGTCCGCCTTCGCCGACGCCGCCGTCAACGCCGCCATCGACTGGCTTCTCGTCAATGCGGCCCGGCGCGGACAGGTCCTGCGCGCGCCGGAGGAAATGTCGGCGCGCGGCTCCGGCCTTGCCATTCTCGCCATGGGAAAATACGGCGCCCGCGAACTCAATTATTCCAGCGACATCGATCTCGTTGTCTTCTATGAGCCGGGGCAGCTGCCGTTGAAGCCGGGCCTCGAGGACGGCGACTTCTTCGTCCGCCTGACCAAGGACCTCGTCAAGCTGCTGCAGGAACGCACCGAGGACGGCTATGTCTTCCGCACCGATCTGCGCCTGCGCCCTGATCCGGGCGGCACGCCGGTCGCGGTCTCGCTGCCGGCCGCCGAAGTCTATTATGAAAGCCGCGGCCAGAACTGGGAGCGCGCCGCCTTCATCAAGGCCCGCGCGGTGGCCGGCGACGTGGAGGCGGGCGAACGTTTCCTGAAAATCCTGACGCCCTATATCTGGCGCAAGAATCTCGACTATGCCGCCATCGACGACATTCACTCGATGAAGCGCCAGATCCACGCCGTCGGCGGCCATGGTGTCGTCACCGTTGCCGGCCACAACATCAAGCTCGGCCGCGGCGGCATCCGCGAGATCGAGTTTTTCGTCCAGACGCAGCAATTGATCGCCGGCGGGCGCGACCGCGAGCTGCGCGGCAGGCAGACCTGCGCCATGCTCGACGAACTGGCGCGCAAGCAATGGATCGCGCCCGAAGCGGCTGCCGAGCTGAAGGAAGCCTATCGCTTTCTGCGCAAGCTCGAACATCGCCTGCAGATGATCGACGACGAGCAGACCCACACATTGCCGAAAAACGACGAGGGCCTCGACCATGTCGCCTGCTTCACGGGCTTTGCCGACCGCGCCGCCTTCGCCGAAGAGCTGACGAAGCGGCTGCGCTGCGTGCAGGGCCATTACGCGAAACTCTTCGAGACGGCGCCGCCCCTGGGCGAGGAGGGCGGCAGCCTCGTTTTCACCGGCACCGAGGACGATCCCGAAACGCTCGACACGCTGCGCGGTCTGGGCTTTGCGAAAGCCTCGGAAATGTCGGAGGCCATTCGCGGCTGGCATTCGGGGCGCTTCCCGGCGACGCGCACGCCGCGCTCGCGCGAATTGCTGACAAGCCTGATGCCGGCGCTCTTGCGCGCCCTCTCGCGCACCTCGAGCCCCGACAAGGCCTTTGCGCGTTTCGACACGTTCCTGACCGGCCTGCCGGCCGGTGTCCAGCTTTTCTCGATGCTCTATTCCAATCCGAGCCTGCTCGATCTGCTGGCCGGCATTTGCGGCACCGCGCCGCGTCTGGCGCGCTATCTGAGCCAGAACCCGCGCGTGCTCGAAGCGGTCGTCGATCCCGACTTCTTCAAGGTCCTTCCCGGTCCGGACGATCTGCATCGCAGCCTCGCCGACGCGCTGCGTCACGCGGTCGACTATCAGGACACGCTCGATTTCGTCCGCGTCTGGGCGCGCGAATACCGCTTCCGTCTCGGCGTCCGCGTGCTCACCGGCAGCGCCGATGCCGAGGAAGCGGGGCCGGCTTATGCGGCGCTCGCGGCCGAGCTGGTGGCGGTCCTCGCGCCCGTCGCCGAAACGAGAGTGGCCGAAAAACACGGGCGCATGCCCGGCGGCCGCTTCTGCGTCGTCGCCATGGGCAAGCTCGGCAGCGAGGAGATGAGCGCGAGTTCGGATCTCGATCTCATCGTCATCTACGATCTCGACGATCCGGACGCGATGTCGGACGGCGAACGCCCGCTCTATGTGGCGCAATATTATGCCCGCGTCTGCCAGCAATTGATCGGCGCGCTGACGGCGCCGACGGCGGAAGGCAAGCTCTACGAAGTCGATATGCGCCTGCGCCCGTCCGGCAATGCGGGGCCCATCGCAACCGCCTTCGACAGTTTCGCGAGCTACCAGCAGACCGAAGCCTGGACCTGGGAGCACATGGCGCTCGCGCGGGCCCGCCCGGTTGCGGGCCCCGCCGATCTGCGCGCGCGAATTGACGAAGCCGTCGGCGCGGTGCTGCGTCGGCCGCGCGACCGCGCGAAAATCGCCACCGACGTCGCCGACATGCGCGCCCGCATCGCGAAGGAACGGGTCAGCACAAACCCCTGGGAGCTGAAGCATGTGCGCGGCGGGCTGGTCGACATCGAATTCATCTGCCAGTACCTGCAACTCGTGCACGGGGCCGGCCATCCCGAAATCCTGCAACCCCACACGCGCACTTCGCTGTCGCGCATCGCCGCTGCCGGCCTCTTGCCGGCCGACATCGCCGACATGCTGGTCGCCGCTATCGAACTCAATCACAATCTGACGCAGGTCATCCGCATCTGCGTCGAAGGCGTCTTCAAGCCGGAGGAAGCGACGCCCGGCCTCAAGTCGCTGCTGGCGCGCGTCGGCGGCGCGCCGGACTTCACCGCTCTCGAAGCCGAACTTTTCGAGAGCCAGGCCCGTGTGCGCGAAGCATTCGATGCTATCGTCGTCGCGGCGGCGGGCGCACCGGCTGGCTGACGAATTGCAGTGCGCTCATGCTGGCCGGGACGAAGGGCGCGTTAATCCTGTTTCATGGTTTACGCGCCGAAGGCAAGGAAATCCCGGGCATACATGGTTAACCGGCCGGCGATAGGACTTGTCGCCCGGCGACGTTCGTCATCGGAACGTGTCAATGCGGCACGTTTCGGGTAGGTAGAACCTGAGGCGGACGGAGCGCATGTGGAGTAATGGCGCATGGAGCGTCACGATGCGATCGTCATAGGCGCCGGCCTCAACGGCCTGACCGCCGCCGCGTGTCTGGCGCGCGCCGGTCTCGGCGTTCTGGTGCTCGACCGCAACGCGGCGCCGGGCGGCCTCGCGGCGTCCCACGAAATCGCACCGGGCTTTCATCTGCCGCGCTATGTGCTGGGCGCCGGCGGCTTGCCCGCCCGCCTCGTCGCCGATCTCGGCCTTGCCGCTCACGGCCTGCGTTTCATCCGCGCCGAGGGCGGCGTCACGCTTTTCCCCGATGGCCGGTATCACGCCAGCTATCGCGACGGCGCTGTTCATCGCCGCGAGATCGCGCGCTTTTCGCGCCGCGACGCCGACGCATGGATGCGTTATCGCCGCGACATGCTGCGCGCCGCCCGCGCGCTGATGCCGCTGCTCGAAGGCGATGTCGGATTGCCGGCGGCGCGCGGCTTTGCGGCGCTGCGCGCGCGGCTCGGTCTTGCCGGCCGGATTGCGGCGATGGACACGGACGAATGTCACGATGCATCGCGCCTGTGGACGTTCTCGGCCGCTGAATTTCTCGATTCATACTTCGAGTCCGACCTTGTGAAGGCGCATCTTGCCGCCGCCGCGATGATGGGCGGCACGCTCGGGCCCCTGTCGCCCGGCAGCGCCAGCCGCCTGTTGACGCCCTGGCTCGCCGCCGGCGGCGATGCGTATGGCGGCGCTCCCGACATTCTGCTGCCGCATGGTGGTCCGGCGGCGCTGACGGCAGCGCTTGTCGCCGTCATCGAAGCGCATGGCGGCCGCCTGCGCATGGAAGCCGAAGTGACCGACATATTGCTGAAGGATCGCAGGGCGCGCGGCGTTGTGCTGGCCAATGGCGAGGAAATTCCGGCAGGCGTCATTCTGTCCGGGCTCGATCTGAAGCGCAGCTTCCTCAGCCTCTTTCAATGGAAGGATCTGCCGGCAGGCCTTGTCGGCCGCGTCGGCCGCTTCCGCATGAAAGGCGCGACGGCCAAGGTCAATCTGGCGCTCGACGGCGCGCTTGAATTTCCGGCCTTGCCCGACGGCTGTCCGGCGCTTGCGGGCGGCTTGCGGCTCGCGGGTTCGGTCGCGGACATGCAGCACGCCTTCGACGATTGGCGTGCGCATATGCCGCCCCGCAACCCGCCGGTCGAGGTTCTGATCCCCTCGCTCTCCGACGCGACGCTGGCGCCGCCCGGCTGCCATGTACTTTCGGCGCTGGTGCAATATGTGCCCGATGCCCTGCATGACGGCGCCTGGACCACCGGGCGGCGCGAGGCGCTGGGCGATCTCGTCATGGCGCGGCTGGAGGCGGCAAGTCCCGGTCTCGCCGGCCGCATCGTCGCGCGGGAAGTGCTGCTTGCCGCCGATCTCGAAAACGATATCGGCCTGACGGCGGGCGACATCGCGCATGGCGAAACGACGCTCGACCAGATGTTCGTCAATCGTCCCCTGGCCGG
>NZ_JBBECC010000096.1:0-4605 GCF_040882025.1 Parvibaculum sp.
TCGCGATGGAAGAGAAGCTCCGCTTCGCCATCCGCGAAGGCGGGCGCACCGTCGGTGCAGGCGTCGTCTCTAAAGTGTTGAAGTAACAGAGTTGACGGAGGCGCGGTCCGACCGCGCCTCTCACTTTTCAAGTCGCGAAAGCGCAAGGCCGAGAGGCACAGGGACCGAAAATGCAAAGGCAGAAGATTCGCATCCGGTTGAAGGGGTTCGATCATCGTGTGCTCGACGTATCGACGCGCGAGATCGTCAACACGGCAAAACGTACCGGCGCTCAAGTGCTCGGTCCGATCCCGCTTCCGACCCGACTTGAAAAGTTCACGGTGCTTCGCGGCCCGCATATCGACAAGAAGAGTCGCGAACAATTTGAAATCCGGACACACAAGCGTGTGCTCGACATTGTAGATCCCACCCCCCAGACGGTCGATGCGCTGATGAAGCTCGATCTTGCTGCCGGTGTGGACGTCGAGATCAAGCTCTAAGACGTGCTTGCTCTTGGAACAGAACGAGGAATGGGACCCATGCGTTCCGGTGTGATTGTCAAAAAGGTCGGTATGACGCGCCTCTTTATGGAAGATGGTCGTCATGTCCCGGTCACAGTGCTGAAGCTCGACAACTGTCAGGTTGTCAGTCAGCGCACGGATGATAAGAACGGCTATACGGCCGTTCAGCTTGGTGCGGGTCGCGCCAAAGCCAAGAATGTGCCGAATGCGCAGCGCGGTCAGTTCGCGCGCGCTGAGGTGGAGCCGAAGCTGGAACTCGTCGAGTTCCGAGTGACGCCCGACAACCTGCTCGACATCGGCGTGGAAATCACCGCCGATCATTTCGTGGCGGGCCAGCTCGTGGATGTCAGCGGCACCTCGATCGGCAAGGGTTTTGCGGGCGTTATGAAGCGCCATAATTTCGGCGGCCTGCGGGCGACGCATGGCGTCTCGGTCAGCCATCGTAGCCACGGCTCGACGGGCCAGAACCAGGATCCGGGCAAGGTCTTTAAAGGCAAGAAGATGGCCGGCCACATGGGCGCGACACGCGTCACCACGCAGAACCTCGAAGTCGTCCGCACGGACGCCGAGAAGGGCCTGATCATGGTGAAAGGCGCAGTTCCGGGTTCGAAGGGCGGCTGGGTGCTGCTGCGCGATGCGGTGAAGAGCAAGCTGCCGGACAGTGTGCCGATGCCGGGTGCGTTCCGTCGTAACGGCGAAGCAGCAGCGGTGCCTGTCGCGGCTGAAGAGGTTCCTGCGGCTGCCGATGCGGCGGATGCCGGCGCCGAGAAGGAAGGTGCGTGATGAAGGCCGACGTGAAAACCCTCGAGGCCAAGAAGGCCGGCACGGTGGAACTGACGGACGAGGTGTTCGCGCTTGAGCCCCGCGCCGACATTCTGCACCGCATGGTGACGTACCAGCTCGCAAAGCGGCAAGCCGGCACGCACAAGACCAAGGGCCGTTCCGAAATCGCGCTGACGGGCAAGAAGTTCGTCAAGCAGAAGGGTTCGGGCGGCGCGCGTCACGGTGATCGCAAAGCACCGCAGTTTCGCGGCGGCGGTAAGGCCTTCGGACCCGTTGTGCGCAGTCATGCGATCGACATGCCGAAAAAGGTCCGTGCCCTGGCGCTGAAACTGGCGCTGTCGGCCAAAGCCAAAAGCGACAATCTCGTCATTCTCGACGAGGCGAAGCTCAAAGACCCGAAGACCAAGGCGATGAAGGAAGCGTTTGCCAAGCTCGGCCTTAAATCGGCGCTGATCATCGACGGTGCCGAACTCGATGACAATTTCGCCCTTGCGGCGCGCAACATTCCGAATGTGGATGTGCTGCCGGTCCAAGGCATCAACGTCTACGACATTCTGCGCCGTGAGACGCTGGTTCTGACCAAGGCGGCGGTCGAAAGCCTGGAGGCCCGCTTCAAATGAACGCGCATCTTTACGACATCATCCTGTCGCCGGTAATTACCGAAAAAGCGACGATGGCCTCGGAAGCCAATCAGGTCATTTTCAAAGTGGCCCCGAAGGCGACGAAACCGCAGGTCAAGGAAGCGGTGGAAAAGCTTTTCGACGTAAAGGTGAAGGCGGTCAATACGCTGATCCGGAAGGGTAAGACCAAGCGGTTCCGCGGTATTGCGGGGCGGCAGAGCGATTTCAAGAAAGCGATCGTGACCCTCGAAGATGGTCACTCGATCGATGTGACGACCGGGCTCTGAAACCATGGCATTGAAAAAATATAAACCGACCAGCCCCGCGCAGCGCGGTCTTGTTCTTGTCGACCGCTCCGGTCTTTACAAGGGCAAACCGGTCAAGGCGCTGACTGAAGGTCTGTCGAAATCGGGCGGCCGCAACAATCACGGCCGCATCACGGTGCGGTTCCGGGGCGGCGGGCACAAGCGCAGCTATCGCATGGTCGACTTCAAGCGTTCGAAGTTCGATGTGCCGGCAACTGTCGAGCGGCTCGAATACGATCCGAACCGCACGGCGTTCATCGCGCTGGTCAAATATGCGGATGGGGACCTCGCCTACATCCTGGCGCCGCAGCGGCTCGCCGTTGGCGACACCGTTGTGTCGGGCAGCCGGGTTGACGTGAAGCCGGGCAATGCGATGCCGCTGGCGAATATTCCGGTCGGCACCATCGTCCATAATGTGGAGATGAAACCGGGCAAAGGCGGTCAGATCGCGCGTTCGGCGGGCACCTATGTGCAGCTTGTCGGTCGTGATCAGGGGTATGCCCTGCTGCGTCTTTCGTCGGGTGAACAACGGATGGTGCCCGGCACCTGCATGGCCTCGATCGGTGCGGTGTCGAACCCGGACCATTCAAACATCACCATTGCCAAGGCGGGCCGCAACCGCTGGCTCGGCAAGCGCCCGCATGTGCGTGGCGTCGTGATGAACCCGGTCGACCATCCGCATGGCGGCGGCGAAGGCCGCACCTCCGGCGGCCGTCATCCGGTCACGCCGTGGGGCAAGCCGACCAAGGGCAAGAAAACACGTGCCAACAAGTCGACGGACAAGTTTATCGTCCGCAGCCGGCACCAGAAGAAGAAGTAGGGTCAAGGGAGCTCGATATGGCGCGTTCAGTCAAAAAAGGTCCCTTCGTGGATGGCTACCTTCTCAAGAAGGCGGAAGCCACGCGCGGGTCGGGCCGCAAGGAAGTCATCAAGATGTGGAGCCGCCGTTCAACGGTTCTGCCGCAGTTTGTCGGTTTGACCTTCGGTGTTCACAACGGCAAGAAGCATATTCCGGTGCTGGTGACCGAGGACATGGTCGGCCACAAGTTCGGCGAGTTTTCGCCGACGCGCACCTACTACGGACACACGTCCGACAAGAAATCGAAGAAGGGCTAAGTCATGGGCAAAGCTGCAACAAAGCGTCGCCTGCCCGAGAACGAAGCGCAGGCCGTTGGCCGGATGCTTCGGGTGAGCCCGCAGAAGCTCAACCTCGTGGCGCAGCTCATTCGCGGCAAGAAGGTCGACACGGCGCTCGCCGATCTCACCTTCTCGCGCAAGCGGATTTCGGATGACGTGAAGAAGGTTCTGCAGAGCGCGATCGCGAATGCGGAAAACAATCATGACCTCGACGTCGACGACCTCGTCGTTGCTGAGGCATATGTAGGCAAGAATTTGGTGATGAAGCGCTGGCATGCACGGGCGCGCGGTCGCGTTGGCCGTATCGAAAAGCCGTTCAGCCAGATCACGATCGTCGTTCGGCAAGTCGAGGAGCAAGCCTGATGGGTCACAAGGTCAATCCGATCGGACTGCGCCTGGGTATCAACCGGACCTGGGATTCGCGCTGGTTCGCGGGCCGTCAGGAATACGGCAAGCTGCTGCATGAGGACATCAAGATCCGCGAGATGCTTGAAGGTCAGCTGAAGCAGGCTGGCGTCTCGAAGATCGTTATCGAGCGTCCGCACAAGAAATGCCGCGTGGCGATCCACACGGCGCGTCCCGGCGTCGTGATCGGCAAGAAGGGCGCGGATATCGAGAAGCTGCGCAAGGACATCGGCAAGATCACGGCGTCCGAAGTGCATCTCAACATCGTTGAAGTGCGCAAGCCCGAGATCGACGCGACACTGGTCGCCGAGAACATCGCGCAGCAGCTTGAGCGCCGCGTGGCGTTCCGCCGGGCGATGAAGCGGGCCGTGCAGTCGGCCATGCGCCTCGGCGCCGGCGGTATCCGTATCAACTGCGCGGGACGTCTCGGCGGTGCCGAGATCGCGCGGACGGAATGGTATCGCGAAGGTCGTGTGCCGCTGCATACGCTGCGCGCTGACATTGATTACGGCGTGGCGACCGCGAAGACGGCTTATGGCACCTGCGGCGTCAAGGTCTGGATCTACAAAGGCGAGATACTGGAGCACGATCCGATGGCTTCAGAGCGCCGCGCGCTTGAAGGCAGCGGTGAGGGCGGTGGACGTCAGCGTCGCGAAGAGCGGACCTGAGCCGCGAAGAATTGAGCGAAGAGAGTTTCGACCATGTTGCAACCGAAGCGCACGAAGTTCCGCAAGGCCCACAAGGGCCGTATCCATGGCAAGGCCAAGGGTGGAATGAATCTGGATTTTGGGGCTTTTGGCCTCAAGGCGCAGGAGCCTGCCCGCATCACCGCGCGGCAGATCGAAGCGGCGCGCC
>NZ_JBBECC010000097.1:0-7717 GCF_040882025.1 Parvibaculum sp.
CATGCAGGATCGCCGACATCATCCAGCGGGCGGTCTCGTTGACGAAGCGGACCTTTTCCTTTTCCGGCAGTGCCTCGAAACAGGCGAGCTTCAGCTCCGGCACAAGTTCCGGATCGATCAGCATTTCGTTTTCGATGTCGAAGGGCTCGCTGTAGTCGATATAGCGGGCATCCATCGGATCCCAGAAATGGTCGTGCGTTGCCGAGATGATCTTGTCGAAGGCGGAGGAGCGGCGGTTGTAGCGCCCGGTATCCATCATCGCTTCGAAATCGTCCGGCGAAACGGCGTCATAGGCATTGTCCTTGGTGATCTGCCGAACGGCGGTCATGGGCTCTCTCTCCAAACTGGTTTCGTATCTGCGCGGGCCGTCCCGAGGGCCGGAATCGGCTAATTGTCACAATTGGAGTGTGGGTATTGCTGCAATGCACATCAATCTGAAAATGACGCCTGCGTCATTTTGCGCATGGGGCCGGAAACAAGCAGCGGACTCGACAAAAGGGCCGCCGGCCTGTATCTCTCGCGGCCCTTTCGCTCCGAAAACCCCGAACGCAACCCTCAGATGTATTGCCGTGACCCCGGCCGGGTCAGACGGATACGAGGTGCCCCCATGTTCATCGGTCTCGACTTCGGGACGACCAACAGCGCGCTGGCGGTCGCTCCCGTGCAAGGCGCGGCGCGGCTTGTGCCCGTGCGCCACGGGGAGGCGAGGCTCCCCACTTTCCGCTCGATCCTTTACTTCGACGATGACGAGCGCGATCCGAACGGGCGCCCGCATGCCTTTGCCGGGCCGGCCGCCATGGAGGCCTATCTTGCGACCGGCGCGGAGGGCCGGCTGATCCAGTCGATCAAATCCTGGCTCGCCAATCCGACCTTCTCGGCGACCAGTATTTTCGGCAGCCGCTTCACGCTCGAAAACCTGATCGGCTTCATCGTCGCCCGCCTGGTCGATGCGACGGAAGAAGCGTCGGGCTTGAGCGAGGCGATGCTCAAGGGCCCCGTCATTGTCGGCCGTCCGGCGCGTTTCGTGCGCAACAGCCGCGGCACCCCCGACGCCGATCATGACGATCTCGCGGTGGCGCGGCTGCGCGCCGCGCTTTCGGGCGTGCGCATTCCCGACGTGCATTTCGAGTTCGAGCCGGTCGCGGCGGCCTATGCCTATGAGGCATCGCTCGCGCGGGACGAGCTTGTGCTGATCGGCGATTTCGGCGGTGGCACCAGCGATTTCTGTTTGTTGCATGTCGGGCCGGGCATGCGCGGGCTGAAGGATCGCGGCGAAACCATTGTCGGCGTTTCGGGTGTCGGTCTCGCGGGCGACGCTTTCGATGCGCGCATCGTCGAACACTGCGTCGCGCCGCGCCTCGGCAAGGGCACGTCCTATGCGAGCGGCGGCAAGACGCTGCCGGTTCCCTCCTGGCTCTACGACACGATGAAGCGCTGGCACCAGCTGAGCATGATCAACACGCGCAAGACGCGGCGGATGCTCGAAGAGATCATGCCGACCGCCGAGGCGCCTGGCGAGGTCGCGGGGCTTCTGAGCCTGATCGCCGGCGAGCGCGGCTTCGCGCTCTACCGCGCCGTCGAGGCGGCGAAGGTGGCGCTGTCGGACGCGGACACCGTGCGTCTCGGCTTCGAGAGCGGGCCGGTGACGATCGACGCCGAAATCGCGCGCGCCGATTTCGACCGCTGGATCGCGCCGGAGCTTGCCGAGATCGACGCCTGTGTCGGGCGGCTGCTTGAGGAGACCGGCGTCGCGCCGGAACGGGTCGACCGGGTCTTTCTGACCGGCGGCTCGTCCTTCATTCCGGCGGTGCGGCAGCTCTTCGCGGACCGCTTCGGGCCTGAAAAGCTTGCCGGCGGCGGCGAGCTGACCTCGGTCGCGACGGGCCTGGCGCTGGCCGCCCGCCAGCGTTTCGGCGCCTGATCGGACGCCTGCACACCGCACTACGCAAAATGACGCCTGCGTCACTTTGCGTATGACAGGTCCGCGAATTGGGCTTATTCTTGCCGTAACGGAATGCGCCGGGAGGAACCAATGAGCGACGCAGCGAGAAAATACGAAATCGACGAAGCGCGCGAACATGCCTATTCGATACCGATCGAGGAGATCGATGTCGGCCGGGGAGAGCTCTTCAAGACCGATACGATGTGGCCCTATTTCGAGCGCCTCCGCAAGGAAGCGCCGGT
The DNA here is from genome assembly GCF_040882025.1 of Parvibaculum sp. Taxonomy (GTDB): domain Bacteria; phylum Pseudomonadota; class Alphaproteobacteria; order Parvibaculales; family Parvibaculaceae; genus Parvibaculum. Next base: position 2,185 of record NZ_JBBECC010000097.1, read on the forward strand.
GCATTACTGCGAGACGAACGAGGAGTTCGGGCCTTACTGGTCGGTGACGAAATACAACGACATCATGGCGGTCGACACCAACCATCAGGTGTTTTCCTCCGAGGGCGGAATAACGCTGCGCGATCAGGACGAGGACTTCAAGCTGCCGATGTTCATCGCCATGGATCCGCCCAAGCATGACGACCAGCGCAAGGTGGTGAGCCCGATCGTCGCGCCGGCCAATCTCGCCAAGCTCGAAAGCACGATCCGCGAACGCGCCGGCAAACTGCTCGACGAGATGGATACCGAGCAGCCCGTCGATTGGGTCGACCGCATTTCGATCGAACTGACGACGCAGATGCTGGCGACGCTGTTCGACTTCCCCTTCGAGGACCGCCGCAAGCTGACGCGCTGGTCGGACGTCGCGACCGCCTCGGAAGAATCCGGTATCATCGAATCGGAAGAGCAGCGCCGCGCCGAGCTTTTCGAATGCGCCGACTATTTCATCGGTCTCTGGAACGAACGCGTCAATGCGCGCGAGCCGGGCAGCGACCTGATCTCGATGCTGGCGCATGGCGAGTCGACCCGCAACATGGACAAGATGGAGTATCTCGGCAACCTGATCCTGTTGATCGTCGGCGGCAACGACACGACGCGCAACTCGATCACGGGCGGCCTCTACGCGCTCAACAAGTTCCCGGAGCAGTACAAAAAGCTGCAGGCGAACCCGTCGCTGATCCCGAACATGGTGGCCGAGATCATCCGCTGGCAGACGCCGCTGGCGCATATGCGCCGCACCGCGCTCGAGGATATCGAACTCGGCGGCAAGCAGATCAGGAAGGGCGACAAGGTTGCGATGTGGTACGTCTCTGGCAACCGCGACGAGGACGTGATCTCGAACCCGAACCAGCTCGTGATCGACCGCGAGCGGGCGCGCCAGCATCTTTCCTTCGGCTTCGGCATTCACCGCTGCGTCGGCAACCGCCTGGCCGAGATGCAGCTGCGCATCGTCTGGGAAGAGATCATCAAGCGCTGGCCGGACGAACCGATCCGCGTTCTCGCGGAACCGACCCGTGTGCTTTCGCCCTTCGTGAAGGGCTATGAGCAGATGATGGTCGAGCTGCCGAAGCGCAAGCACTGACGCCGCGCATCACGCAAGGAAAAGCCGGGCCGGAGAAATCCGCGCCTGGCTTTTTTGCGCCCCCGTCGCAAACAACAAGCCGCAAACAACAAAAAGGGCGGCTCCGGTGTGGAGCCGCCCAGTTTGTTCGAGGGGGATCGAGTTGAGGGAACTCTACGCCTTCTTGTTTGGTCTCACGCAACAGGCAAGGTCAGTCGGCCGCCGAGATCGTCACATCCTTCAATGCGTCGATATTGGTGCCGAAATTGATCTTCTGCAGATAGCGGATACCGTCCTCGGCGATATCGTCGCCGACCATCCGGTCGCCTTCATGGCGAAGCTCGTCCATGTCGACATAGGTCGCATAGAAGGCCTTGGTGCGGTCGGTGATGATGCCGGCCTTGAGCAGTGTCTTGATGAGCACACGGAAGATGTTGGTGCCTTCTTTCATCTGCTCGCGGCGATCCTCGTCGCCGAAGGCTTCGAGCATCTCGAGCTGAACCTGCTGCCAGTCGAGGCCGAAATCGGCATAGATGATCTGCTTCTGCTCGGGGTTCACGAGGTTGAACAAGAGCGTCTGGAAGCACGCGGCCGCCCAGTCCTCGATGATGTTCTGTTCTTCTTCCGACAGGTTCGGGATCGTGCGGTCGGCCCAGATCTTGCCGAACTTGTGGTGGAAGGCCTCGTCGGTCATGACGAGCTGCGTCAGCTTGACGAGCAGCGGGTCGTTCGATTTGGCGTAAAGCGTGGCGAAGGCGCCCATCGCGAGGCCCTCGACCAGCATCTGCATGCCGACGATCTTCTTGTAGACCTCCGGCGCGCGGACGATGTCGGTCAGGAGCGTCGCCAGCGTCTGGCCGCAGGGCAGCGGCTTGCCCCAGCGCGCCTGCACGTAGCGGGCGAAAGCCGTCACATGGCGGGCTTCCTCGCGGGTCTGGTTGGCGGCATATTCCTGCGCGCCCGGATCGCGGAGAATGTGGCAGAGCGAGGCCGACAGGTTCAGCGCGCCCTGTTCGCCATGCAGGATCGCCGACAGGGACCAGCGCGCCGTTTCGTTGGCGAAGCGGACCTTTTCCTTTTCGGACAGGTTCTGGAAGCAGGGCAGGCGGAATTCCGGGATCATCTCGCCTGGCATGATCATGATGTTCTCGTAGTCGAAGGGCTCCGAGAAATCGATGTACTTCTTGTCGAGCGGATCCCAGAAATGGTCATGGGTCGCCGAAATGATCTTGTCGAACGCGGTTGAGCGCTGGCCGTAACGCTCGACTTCCATCATCGCCGGAAAATCGTCGGGCGCGACGGCGTCATAGGCGTTGTCTTTGGTGATTTGCCGAATTTCGGTCATCGGGTCCTCCGGAATGACGGCCGGAAAGACATGTTCCCGGCTAGCACAAACAGGCGGGTTTTCGCGAGGGTCTCGTGCCCTGCGGTTCCGCCTTGTCTCATTGCCTCCAGAATAGGGTGTCGGCTCATCCGGTCAAGGAAAAAGTGACGCAAGCGTCAACTTTATGGCCGGATCGTGCCTGCACAGTTAAACTTCGGTAAACTTCGCGGATGATGACTACGCACCCGTTACCAAGGGCGGAAAATTGTGCTATTTGCATAGGTCACGAAGGATGACCGTTCCGGACGGCAGCGCGGGGGACCGACAGCGCGCCGCCAAAAGAGAAAGGCATCATGGGAGGGGGACATCCCCGAACGACATTGCGCCCGCATCCCTCCATCGGACGGAGGGCTGACGGGCCCTGATTTTTCGGGAGGGGCGGCTCGAACGAGACCGCCATGCCGGTCCGATGCCTGAGGCAGGGGCCGGCAAACCTCCAGACGACAGAAGGCCGGTTCGTGCCGCCGCAACCTCGTGCGGCCGCAATCGGCCGAAGCGCCAGCCGGCCCATGCCGGCGGGCAGGGATTTGCAACGGCGCCGTCCGCCGCCACGCGCGGTCATGCGGCCAGGGGAGCGATGGGTTAGGTCCATGATTAAGTTACTTGAGAATGTCGTTTTCGGCCTGCGTTTCTTCATCCTGGCCGGACTTCTCGTCTTCACGGTCATTTCGGGTTTCTACGCGACGCAACTGCGCATGGATGCCGGTTTCGACAAGCAGCTCCCGATCGGCCACGAATACATCCAGACCTTCCAGGAATATCGCGATCAGCTTTTCGGCTCCAACCGCATCATCGTGGTGATGGAAGCCAACGAGGGGACGATCTGGACCAAGGAATTTTTCAAGGTCTACAAGGACCTGACCGACGACATCTTCTTCCTGCCGGGCGTATCGCGTCACACGGTGACTTCGCTCTGGACGCCCAACACACGCTACATCGAAATCACCGAGGACGGCATCAGCGCCGACGACGTGATTTCCGGCAAGGTCACCGCCGAAACGATGACGCCGCAGGCGCTGGCGAACGTCCAGAACAACGTCATTCGCGGCGGCTTCGTCGGCCGCCTTGTCGCCGACGATTTCCATTCGGCGATGGTTGTGGCCGAGCTTCAGGACTACGATCCCTCGACACAGGCGCGTCTCGACTATTTCGATCTTGCCGCCAAGCTTGAAAGCCAGATACGCCAGAAGTACGAAGACGAAAACCACACGATCCGCATCATCGGCTTCGCCAAGCTGATCGGCGACATTGCCGACGGCGCCCAGACGGTCGTTGTCTTCTTCTTTGTCGCCTTCGTTCTGACCGCGCTTGCCGTCTATCTCTATTCGCGCTCGATCCTGCTGACGGCGGCCACGCTTTTTGCCTCGCTGACCTCGGTCGTCTGGCAATTCGGTCTGCTGAATCTCCTCGGCTACGGCCTCGACCCGCTGGCGGTTCTGGTGCCCTTCCTGGTTTTCGCCATCGGCGTCAGCCACGGCGTACAGCAGATCAACGTCGTCACCGCCGAAATCAGCGGCGGCGCGAATGCCGAACAGGCGGCCCGCACCGCCTTCTCGCGCCTGTTCATTCCGGGTTCGATGGCGCTGATCACCACGCTGGTGGGCTTCGCGACGCTTTACCTGATCCCGGTGCCGATGATCCGCGAGCTTGCGATCACCGCCTCGATCGGCGTGATCCTGAAAGTCGCGACCAATCTTGTGATGCTGCCGCTCATCGTGAGCTATCTGAAGTTCGACGACAGGTTCGTTGCGCGCGTCAAGCACTCGCGCGCGGTGCGTCTCAAGGTCATGTCGTCGCTGGGCTTTGTCGCCAACCGGAAGGTGGCGCCCTTCCTGCTGGCCGGCGCGACGGTTCTGTTCGTCATCGCCGTCTACCAGGGAATGAACCGTCATGTCGGCGCGCTTCACGCCGGCGCCCCCGAGCTGCGGCCCGACGCGCGCTACAATGTCGACTCGACCGAGATCGCCAACAGCTACGCGCTCGGTCTCAACGTGCTGATCGCCGTTGTCGAGACCCCGCCCGACGCTTGCGTGCAATATCCCTATGTCGAGTTCCTCAACCGTTTCTCCTGGCACATGCAGAACGTGCCCGACATCACGCTGGTCGTCTCGCTGCCTTTCGCGATCAAGGGTTCGTCCGCCGGCTGGAACGAGGGCAATCTGAAGTGGAAGGACATCCCGCGCAACCGGCCGGCGCTGGCGCAGGCCTCCAATACGGTGCCGGGTGCGTCCGCCCTCTACAACCAGACCTGCACGATCCTGCCGCATTACTTCTATCTGAGGGACGCCAAGGCGACGACGATCAAGGCGGCGGTCGCCGCCATCGAAGACTTCCGCGACAACAATCAGATGGAAGGCGTCACGATCCGCCTCGCCTCCGGCAATATGGGTGTGCAGGCCGCCGTCAATCAGGAGATCACCGAGACCGAGTTGCCGATGATCATGTGGGTCTATGCGGTCATCATCGCGCTGGTGGCGCTGACCTATCGCGACTGGCGCGCCGTCATCGCCTGCTGTCTGCCGCTGACTTTCGGCACCTTCTTCGGTTACTGGTTCATGGAGGTGCTGCAGATCGGCCTGACGGTGGCCACGCTGCCGGTGATGGTGCTGGCCGTCGGCATTGGCGTCGACTACGCCTATTATATCTACAATCGCGTGCCCTACTATCTGGGCGAAGGGCTGAACATCTCCGATGCCTTCCGTCAGTCGCTTCTCGAAGCCGGCATGGCGACCTTCTTCACCGCGTTGACGCTGGCGGTGGGCGTGTCGACCTGGGCCTTCTCGGACCTGAAGTTCCAGGCCGATATGGGTCTGCTCCTCTCCTTCATGTTCATGGTCAACATGATCATGGCGCTGACGGTGCTGCCGGCGCTGGCGGTGACGCTGGAAATGTTCTTCCCGCGTTCGCGCCCGGTCGCGAAAATGAAAAACGCGCCCGTCCACTGAACGGCGCGAGCGAAAATGAAGACGGGGCCGCCGGCAAAACCGGCGATGAAGGGAATGGGGGTCGAATCGTCGGCGTTAAGTATTGCCTCACGCAGTTGTTTTTTA
>NZ_JBBECC010000097.1:7727-29361 GCF_040882025.1 Parvibaculum sp.
GGCAAAACCGGCGGCCCTTTTCGTCGCGAGGCCAGCGCAATTTGATGTTAGGCTTCGCAGCGTCGCCATTTATCCAGGTCCGGCGACGTAAGGTAGCTTTCTTTGCGCAAATTATCTGCCTGTCTGCTCTGGCCTGTTCTTGCGGGCGGTTCCCTCCTGCTCATTTATGCGGGCATGGAGGCCGGGCACGGCGTGCTTGCTTTCAATCTGACCTATCTGGGCCTTGCTCTCACGATCGCACTGCTCGAGCGCGTATCGCCGCATGAGAAGAGCTGGCTCGCGAATGACGGGCAGATGGGCCCGGACCTGGCGCATACGCTGCTCAACAAAGGCGTTGCGCAGGTAGCCGTCACCGTCGTTGTTTTCATGGAGTTTGCCGACTTCGTGAAGCCTCTCGACAGCCCCTGGTGGCCGGAGACATGGCCTTTGGCGGCGCAGGTTGCGTTCGGCCTCATCATTGTCGAAGCTGGCCTCTACTGGAAGCACCGCCTTGCTCATGAATGGCCGTGGCTGTGGCGCTTCCACGCTGTTCACCACAGCGTGACACGGCTCTGGTTTTTCAATACCGGTCGCTTCCATCTCGTCGACACGGTGACGGGGCTCCTTGTCGGCATTCCGGTGCTTCTGGCGCTCGGCGCGCCGCCGCCAGTGCTGCTGATGGTCAGTGCCGTCACAGCGGTGGTCGGTATCCTGACCCATTGCAACATCGAGATGCGCTGCGGACCGCTGAACTACGTCTTCAACACGCCGGAATTGCACCGTTGGCATCATTCGATGAAACCCGACGAAGGCAACCGGAATTACGGCGAGAACCTGATGATCTTCGACATGATCTTCGGCACCTACATCAATCCGCGCCGCCGGCCGCCCACCGACATCGGCATCGCCCATCCGATGCCCGAAGACTTCATCGGCCAGATCAAGGCGCCGTTCACCCGCGCGCCGCTTTGAACCGGCACTCCAGCGTCAGCGCTCCGGCGTGTAGCGCACCGGCATTTCCTTGATGCCCGAAATGAAATTGGAGCGCAGCCGCCGGACCGGCCCGGCGACATGGATATCGGGGAAGCGCCGGAGCAGTTCCTCGAACAGGATCTTGAGCTGCAGTTCCGCAAGCCGGGATCCGAGACAGAAATGCTGACCGGCCCCGAATCCGAGCTGGGTCGGGGCGTCGGGCCTGGTGTAGCGCGCCACATCGAAGCGGTAGGGCTCCTCGAACGCGGCCTCGTCGCGATTGGCCGAGGCATACCACATCACGATCTTGTCGCCCTTGGCGATTTTCCGGCCGCGAATTTCGGTATCGGCGGTGGCGGTGCGCCGCATATGCAACACGGGGCTGACCCAGCGCACGATTTCCTGCACCGCGCTCGGGATGAGCGACGGGTCTTCGAGAAGCTTTTGCCGCTCCTGCGGATTCTGCGAAAGCGCAAGAAGTCCGCCCGAAATCGAATTGCGCGTTGTCTCGTTGCCGGCGACGACCAGCAGGATGAACGTGCCGATATAGGTCGGGAAGTTCATCGTCTCGCCGCCGGGCCTTGAATGCGCCAGCATCGAGATCAAGTCCTCGCCCGGCTTCTCGAGCCGCTGCTGCCAGAGCCCGGCCGCATAACCGGCCATCTCCATCACGCAGTGACGCATATAATCATCCGACACCCTGAGTTCCGGATCGTCCTCGCCGACGGTCGCGTTCGACCATTCGAAGAGTTTGGCGCCGTCGCTTTGCGGTACGCCAAAAAGCTCGGCCAGAACCTCGATCGGCAGCGCCGCCGCCACCGCGGAGATGAATTCGGCCTCGCCGGTCTTCGGCAGATTGTCGAGGAGCCGCGTCACGCGCGCGCGAATACGTTCCTCCATGCCGGTGATCCGCTTCGGCACGAAGCCGGGCGTCACCATGCGTCGGTAAGCGGCATGTTCCGGCGGATCCATCGAAATCATCGAGGCGTCGGTATCATTGCCGTCGATTTCGTTCTCGTTGAAAATGCGATGCCCGCCATTGTTCTTGGCCGATGAGAAGAGGGCGGGATTTTTCGAGATCGCCTCGATGTCGTCATAGCGCGTGATCGCCCAGAAACCCGCCGCGTCGGCTTCCGGATTCCAGTAGACCGGCTCCTCCGTGCGCAGCTTGCGAAACACCTCATGGTGTTCGTCGCGCATATAGAGATCGGGGTTTTTCAAATCCGGCTTGCCGCCGAGATCGATCGCCTGCGCTTGCGGCCTGAGCATGGATATCCTCCCGTTGTTCTTTCCGGGAAGCTTAGGCCTCTTTGGCGCGGTGTCTCAAGAGAAGCGGCGTTTCAGGCAACGGGAAATCCGACTGCGGCCTCAAGCTCTCTCAGCGCCTGTTCCGGCGTCACGACCTTGATCGTCGTCATGCCGAGCGCCTTGGCGGGCTTCAGGTTGATGCCGAGATCGTCGAGATAGACCGATGACGCAGCGGAAACGCCGAGCGCCTCGCAGGCCATCTCGTAGATACGCGGATCGGGCTTGCGGATGCCGACTTTCGAGCTTTCGATCACATGGTCGAACAACGACATGATCTCGGCAACGGCGGCGGCCTTGTCGCTCGACCGTGCCATGCCGGCTCCTTCGCCCGCCGAGACATTGTTGGTGATGCAACCGACCTTCGCGCGTGCCTTGCAGCGCTTCAGCGCCTCGACCATCTCGGGACGGATGTCGCCCGACAGAAGCTCGATGATGTGACGGCCGGGAATGCGCGTGCCCCGCGCCTCGGACTCCTCGGCAAACAGGCGGTCGAAATCGTCGAGCGTGCATTCGCTGCGTTCGAAGAGGGCCCAGGCATTGGTGTCGGGATTGGCAGCGTTGATGCCGCGGATGAAATCCTTCGGCAACCCTTTCTCCACCTCATAGCGATTGAACGCCTCGAAAGGGCTCGTCGTCAGCACGCCGCCGAAATCCCAGATAACCGCCTCGACCATGAGGTTCCCGCCTGTTCAAGTTTCGTTTGGCGGGAACCTACACGGCGGAAGCGATATCGGAAAGCTCAGCGTGCGCGCACGAGGCAATCCTGGCCGGCGGATTTGAGCTTGCTGCAGGTCTCGATTGCCGCCGCCTTGCTCTCGAAGCCGGCCGCGCGAACGCGGTAGAAGATACCTCGCTCGCCGAGATCGGCCCGCTCGACATCGAGCGCATGGGCCGAAAGCAGCGCGCCATGCTTCTTCTGCAATCCTTCATAGGCGGGTTTTGCCGCCGCTTCCTCGCGCACCGCCATCAGCTGCACGACAAATGCACCGCCGCTGGCAACGCTTGGCGTGGGAGCAGGCGCTGCGGGCGCAGGCGCCGCCGATGGAGCGGCGGGAACGACGGCCTCAGGCTCTGGCGCGGCCGCTTCGGGCACGGCGCCGACATCCGCTGTTTCGATTTCTTCGGGCGGCGCCGCAGCTTCGGCCTCGGGCGCCGGTGTCTCTGCTTCGGGCGCCGCGGCGATTTCGGGAGCGGCCGGTTCCGGCTGGGCGGCGCGCAACGCGGGCTCCGGCTCCGGTGCGCTGGCCACAATGTCCGGCGACACGGGCGCGACACCTTCATTGTCGTTGAGCGACATCGCCACGATGACGCCGCCGAGCAGCGCCAGGCCGATAAAGGCCCCGGCGATCAGCCGTGTCCGGCTGCCGCTCTCGTAATCCTCGGGCGTGTAGATGATTTCAGGCTCCGGCGGGCGCGGCCGCTCCTCTTCGTCCATTCCCTGCATCTCCGGCCTCTCCGTGGCGGGGCTGGCATAAAGCCCCTGGGAAGGGCCTTCCGAACGGCCGAAACCGCCGCCGAGACCGCCAAGGTCCGGCTGCCGGCCGCCCGCCAGCGTCACGCGCGAGGACGGGTCGGCCGAGGAAGGCTCCGCCTCACCCTTGCGCGCAAGCAGGTCGCTCGTCAATGAGGCAGGCTTCTTTGACATCAGGCGGCACCTCGAAGGCCACGTTCGTCACGGCCGCCGGTCAGAAAAGGGGCGGTGGCTAATGGCGCGGTTTCGCGGCCCTCCAGGCGGTCGTCGAGGAACCGCCAGAGTTCGGCGACTTCCTCGGGGGATTTGGTCTGGGAAGCGATTTCCATAACCGTGCGTCCATCGATCATGCTGGAGGCGAAGTCGATGCGCTGATGCAGGATCGAAGGGGCGACCGGGCCGTGATGGGAAAGCGCGATGACCGCCTCGGTGGTAATGCGCGCCCGCGGGCTCGCGCCATTGACGGCGAAGACCAGTGGCTTGCCGACTTCCTCGCAGAGCCGGACGGTGGCGCCGGCGGCCCGGAGGTCGTGGGGGCTAGGCCGGGTCGGAATGACGACGAGATCGGCGAGCCCGATGACATGGCCGATGGTTGCCGTAATGGCAGGCGGCGTGTCGATGACGACGAGGCGGACGCCGCCATCCCGGAGCGTTGCCAGATCCTCTTCCAGCCCCTTGCTGGAGGCGCGGGCGAAGAAAGGCCGCTCTGCTTCGCGCGCGTTCCACCACTGCGAAAGGCTGCCTTGAGGGTCGGTGTCGATCAGCGCCACGGGCCCGGCGCCCTGACGCTCGGCCTCGACCGCGATGTGGCCGGCGAGTGTCGTCTTGCCGGAACCGCCCTTTTGCGAGGCGAATGCGATGACGTGCATGGCTTTCGTATTCCCGTTGTCCGGCCGCGTCGCGGACTAGCGCGGCCTTGAAGAACATAACGCTTCCGCTGCAGTCCCTTGCGCTTGCGCGCGTTGGAACCCACCGTCACGGTTGTGAACGAATATCGAAAAGGCCGAATCAGCCCCCCAAGTGAGAGTAATGTGTGACCCAATTTGGCTCAACATATTGAAGTGAAAAAGCGGGTTCACGCTAGAAAATGTGGTTCTGCCGCCACAGCTGCCTCAGGCGGCAGCTGTTTCTGCCGTGATTTTGAGCATCGCCCGCGTAAGACGGGTGAGATCGTCGGCTTCAATCACCAGCGGCGGCGTCGTGTAGACGATATTACCGAAGGGACGAATGAAAACCCCCTCCTCGACGAAGCGCTGTTTGATGCGGTTGAGGTCGCCCATCCGCTCAAGCTCGATCACGCCGATGGCGCCCTTCACGCGGACATCCTTCACGCCTTCGATGTTGCGGGCGGGCTCAAGCTCGCGGGAAAGCTGCGCCGCGATCGCCGTGACCTGCGCGATGCGGGGTTCGCGTTCGAACAGATCGAGTGAGGCATTGGCCGCCGCACAGGCAAGCGCATTGCCCGTATAGGTCGGTCCGTGCATCAGCGCGCGGCCCCCCTCCTCGCCGAGAAAGGCCTCGAAGACCGGCGCACGGGCGATGGTGGCCGCGAGCGCCATTGTACCCCCGGTCAGCGCCTTAGACAGCGTCACGATATCGGGCACGATGCCGGCCGCTTCGCAGGCGAACATCGCGCCGGTGCGCGCAAAGCCTGTGAATATCTCGTCGAGGATCAGAAGCAGACCATGCTTGTCGCAAAGGGCGCGCAGCCGCCGCAGCGTCGCCTCGTCGTGAAAGCGCATGCCGCCGGCGCCCTGCACCAGCGGCTCGGTGATGACGGCGGCGACCTGATGGGCGTTAGCGGCGAGGAAGGCATCGAGCGCCGCGGTCTTTTCCTCGTCGGTCGGCAGCTCGGCAATCAGTTGTTCGGCAATCGCGCCCTTGAAAAGCGTGTGCATGCCTTCGTCGGGATCGCAGACCGACATGGTGGCAAGCGTGTCGCCGTGATAGCCGCCCTTGAAGGCGACAAAACGCGTGCGGCCCCCCTTTTTACGATCAGAGCCGCCCTTGTTGATCCAGTATTGCACGGCGATCTTCATCGCGATCTCGACCGAGACCGAGCCCGACTCGGAAAAGAACACATGGCCGAGATCGCCAGGCAGCAAATCCGACAGCCGCGTCGCCAGCCGGCAGGCTTGTTCATGGGCGAGCCCGCCCAGCATCACATGCGGCATCCTTTCAAGCTGCGCCGTCACGGCCGCGCGAATATGAGGATGATTATAGCCATGTGCCGCCGTCCACCAGGACGACGTGCCGTCGATCAGCTCGCGCCCGTCCGCCAGCGTCAGCCGCACGCCGTCGGTCTTGACGACCGGCAGCGCCATCGGCGTCGTCTGCATCTGTGTATAGGGCAGCCACAAATGCGGCGCGCCCTCGACGAGCCAGGCCGGTGGATCGTTGACGAGCGGATTGGCGGGCGGGAAGGACAAGCGCGTGACCGTCACTTCTCCGACGGGCAGCTATGCGCCGGCATCGACTTGATGCCGAGCTTGGCGAAAAGCTTTGCGTCCTTGTCGGCTTCGGGGTTCTTCGTCGTCAAAAGCTTCTCGCCGATGAAAATCGAATTCGCCCCGGCAAGGAAGCAGAGCGCCTGCGTTTCTTCCGACATGTGCTCGCGCCCCGCCGAAAGCCGCACCACCGATTGCGGCATCGCGATGCGCGCCACCGCGATCAGGCGCACAAAGTCGATCGGGTCGATTTTTTCGCTGGCGCCAAGCGGCGTGCCCTCGACCGGCATCAGCATGTTGATCGGCACACTTTGCGGATGTTCTTCGAGGGTGGCCAGCGTCAACAGCATGCCGATGCGGTCGTCGGGACTTTCGCCCATGCCGACGATGCCGCCCGAGCAGACATTGATGCCGGCATTGCGTACGCGCTCCAGCGTGTCGAGCCGCTCTTGATAGGTCCGTGTACTGATGACTTTCGGATAATACTCTTCCGAGGTGTCGATATTGTGATTGTAATAGTCGAGCCCCGACTGCGCAAGACGGTGCACCTGCTGGCCCGACAACATGCCGAGCGTCATGCAGGTTTCCATGCCCATCTCCTTGATGCCCTCGACCATGGCGCAGACCATGTCCATGTCGCGGTCCTTGGGCTCACGCCAGGCGGCCCCCATGCAATAGCGAGTGGCGCCCGCTTCCTTGGCGCGGCGCGCTTCGGCCAGCACCTTTTCGACTTCCATCAGCTTGGAGGCCTTGAGGCCCGTCTCGAACTTGGCGCTTTGCGCGCAATAGCCGCAATCCTCCGGGCAGCCGCCGGTCTTGATCGAGAGCAGCGTCGACATCTGCACCTCGTCGGCCTTGAACCAGCGGCGATGGACGAGCTGCGCTTCGAACAGCAGATCGTTGAAGGGCAGGTCGAAAAGCGCCTGCAGTTCCTCCCGCGTCCAGTCGTGGCGCAGCGCGTCCGGATTGGTGCGCGCGGTGACGATGTCCCGGGTTTTCGTCTCTTCGATGCGGGTCTGGATGGTCATGGACGCGACTTCTCTGTTGCCGGTTCTGGTATCGCTCGGAATGTTCGGGGCAGCATAGGCGGCTCGTCCCGCAATGCAAGATTGGGGGCCGGCGCTCAATCCTCGCCCCAGCGCCGGAGCAGGGCGCCCTGGATCTTGAGAAGCCGGTCGATCAGCGCCGGGTCGCCGGCCGCCTCCGCTTGACGCAGCGCCAGCGCGACATCGAAGAGCGTTTCTCGGACCTCCGCGCTTCGAATGCGGCTCCGGATCCAGCCGACGGCGGCGCGGCGCTCGCCTTTCGTTACTTCGACCACCCGGTGCAGCGTCGCCGAGGGGTAGAGAACGAGCGCGCCCGCCTCGAGCTTGATGAGCCGCTCGCCGGACGGTTCCTCGACCACGAGATCGCCACCCTCGTAACTTTCGGGCGGTGAAAGAAACAGCGTGAAGGAAAGATCGGCACGCTGGCCTTCGATGAAGGCATCGTCCGAATGAAGGCCATACGACATACCCAGCATATAGCGCGACAGGAGAATGCGAATGACGTTTTTGGGCCGCGCCGCGGCACGGAATACGTCGTTCTTGAGAAGGCGTTTCTCGATCAGTGTCGTCATGTCGGCGGCAAGCCCCGATGGCCTGGCCTGCTCGTTGTTCTTGACGGCGCGGGCAGCGCGGCCGGCCGTGCGCGCGCCGCTCTCGAAGACGTCGGCTTGCGCGAATACGGCATCGGCGAGCCGCAGCTCGGCCGCCGTCAGAATGTCTGCGATCTGGATGAACAAGGCAGGGCTTCCATGCGAATGCAAGTCGTTTGCAAAATAAGGCGATCCGCGCTAAAGGTCGAGGCCGCATATGAGGCCTCGAGACAACAGGGACGCGTCATGAAGTATCGCATGAAACTATGGACCGGCATCAGCGCCGCCGCCCTCATCGCGGCCAGCAGCGCCGTTGCGGGGAAGGCGGATCCCGCCCCCCATGACGGGCCCGGCGGCGCGCTCCAGCTCGCGGCGATGGGCGAAGGGGAAGGCGAAGGCGGCGAAGGAGAGGGCGGAGAAGGCGGCGAGGGCGGTGTCGATCCCGCTCAGGCCGCGAAGGACCCCGCTGTATATCTTTCCGCGCTCGACATCATCCGGGCCCATTACCTCGCGGGCGAGGCCATGCTGAATGTCGAAGGCGGCAGGCGCGCCGCTGGCGAAATGTTCGCGCATCCGATTTCGGAAGTTTATATCGACCTCGAACCGGTCTTCGAGGCGCGGGGCGTCACGCTTTTCATGGATGAAATGACGAACGCCGTCGAACGCGCGCTCGGCGATGCGCCGAAGGACGAGGTCGAGACGGCGGTGGCGCAGGTTTATGTCGCGCTCGACAAGGCCGAGAAGAAGGCGCCCGACGGCGACAAGGATGCGGTCGCCGTCGAGGCGGCGCTGGCCGCAGATATGTTCGACCGGGCGGCACGGCAATATGACGCCGCCCTGGCGCCGGCCGGCTCCGACGAGGCATGGATCGACGGCTACGGCTTCTGGAAGATGGCCGAACGCCGCGCCGCCACGCTGTTGCCCCGGCTCGAAGGCGATCACGAGGCGCTGGCCGAGGAAATCGCCGCCGCGAAGCTGCTCTTCGGCAGTGCCTATGAGAGCGTCGAGAAGCCTGAAAAGCCCGATGTTGAAGTCGGCGTGCTGCTCGCGAGCAGTTCGCGCATCCTCTTGAAAACAAGCAGATTTTAGCTGCGCTCAAAAAGGGCTTGCGCGGCATCGCGCGTGCGGCCCATACCTCCTCGCAATGAGGAGAGAGGCAATGGCCGCTTCACTGGATGAATTCGCGCGAGGAAAGCTCGACGCGCTCGAAACGCAGGCGCTGCGCCGCCATCTCGTCGAGACCGACCGGCGCGTGGGCGTGCGCGCCATGCGGGGCGGACGCGAGTTGATCTCCTTCTGCTGCAACGATTATCTCAACCTGTCGCAGCATCCGGACGTCAAGCGTGCCGCCATGGCGGCAACCGAGAAATACGGGGTCGGCGCCGGCGCCTCGCGTCTTGTCAGCGGCAACCACCCTCTTTTTTCCCAACTGGAACAACGGCTTGCGGCGCTGAAACAGACCGAGGACTGCGTCGTCTTCGGCTCGGGCTACATGGCCAATCTTGGCATCGTGCCGGCCATGGTTGGGCATGATGACCTGATCCTGGCCGACGAGCTCGCCCATGCCTGCCTGCTCTCGGGCGCCAAGCTCTCGGGCGCGCGCCATTTTACCTTTCGTCACAACGACCTGGCGCATCTCGAGGCGCTGCTGACCGCGCACCGGTCCGCCGCTCGCCACTGCCTGATCCTGACCGACGGCATCTTCAGCATGGATGGTGATGCCACGCCTGTCGGCATGGTTCAGCATGTTGCTTCCAAGCATGATGCCTGGCTGATGACGGATGACGCGCATGGCATCGGCGTGGTCGGCCATGAAGGTCGCGGCTCAAGCTTTATGGGAAAAGAAAAGGTGCCGGTGCCGCTGCAGATGGGCACGCTGTCCAAGGCGGTGGGGTCTTATGGTGGCTATCTCTGTGCGAGCCGTGCCGTCTGCGACCTGATCCGCACCCGCGCCCGCACGCTGATCTATTCGACGGGCCTGCCGCCGGGGGTGGTCGCGGCCGCCATCGCCGCGCTCGATTTCATCCGCGACAATCCGGATTACTGCCGGCGCCCGGTCGAAAAGGCGCGGGGCTTTGCCCGCGCGCTCGGCCTCGCCGCGCCTGAAAGCCCGATCGTGCCGCTGATCCTGGGCGATGCCGAACGGACGCTGGCGGCTTCCGCCCTGCTCGAGGCCGAAGGCTTTCTCGTCACCGCCATAAGGCCGCCGACCGTGCCGCCGGGAACGGCGCGGCTGCGCTTCACCTTCACGGCCGAACATGACGACGAAGACATTGCCCGCCTGATCGGTCTCGTCCGTGAACAGATCATGCCGCGCAAGGCCGCTGAGTGATATGACGGTCGTTTTCGTCACCTCCTCCGGAACCGAAATCGGCAAGACCTATGTCTCGGCCATGCTGACACGCGAATTGAAGGCGCGTGCCATCAAGCCGCTGGTCAGCGGCTTCGATGAAACGACCTTCCCCGAAAGCGATCCGGCGATGCTGCTCGCGGCGATGGACGAAAAGGTGGCGTTTGAAAATGCCGGCCTCGTTTCGCGCTGGCGCTTCGCCGCCGCGCTCTCGCCCGACATGGCCGCGCGGCGCGAAGGCCGCGCAATCGATTTCGACGAACTGATCGGGGAATGCGTGGACGCGGCGGCAAGGCACGACCCGCTCGTTATCGAAGGCGTCGGCGGGCTGATGGTGCCGCTCGACGAGCGCCGCACCGTGCTCGACTGGATGAAGGTGCTTGATGCGCGCGTGGCGCTGGCGCCGCTTCTGGTCGTCGGCTCCTATCTCGGCACGATCAGCCACACGCTGACGGCGTTGGCCGTGATGCGTGTCGAGGGTCTCCTCCCCCGCGCCATTATCGTCAGCGAGAGCCCGCAGAGCCCGGTGCCGGTCGCGGAAACGGCCGAAACCATCGCGCGCTTCGCAGGCGGCGTGCCGGCGCGCGCGCTGCCGCGCGGGCAGGCCGTCGCATTGGCCGATCTGTTCTGAGCGTCAGGCGCCGGGCAGCTTGTCCCGGATTTGCGCAAGCCTTTCGTTCATCGAAACGAAAACGAGATAGATTTCGCACACCACGCGCCAAAGGATGAGGCCGAAGGCGACGCCCACCAGCCCCACGATGAGTTGCAGCAGGCCGAGCCCGGCATTGAAGCCCATCGTATTGATCGAGCCGGTGACGCTGCCGAATCCGAAAAGCAGAATGATCACGATCCCGAGCCAGTAGAGAAATTTGACGATGCTGCCCGCGATCATCTTGTCGAAGGTCAGAAAATCCTGAAACCGCATGTGATCCTCATATGTGAAGGACGGCTTGCCCGAACGCTCAAGCATTGTTCTAAGCCGCGCATGTTGCGTCAGCCCATGTGGCAAGACAAGCGCGTACACACAACGCCGGCGGGCCGCACAACGAAAAGAGCCTGCTTTCCCGCGCAGGCCCTTTCCGCACTTTGTGGATAAATGTCGTCAGCGTACGCCGATAGCGCCCAGCACACCGAAAAGCTGCAGCAGCCAGACAATGACGACAATCACGACGACGACATTGAGGATCTGCTTGATCTTCGGATCCATCGGTATGTAGGTGTTGACGAGCCACAACAGCACGCCGACGACGATCAGTGTGATGACAAGATTTAAAAGCATCCGGGGTTCCTGTTCTTTCCTGTTGCGAGCGGATGTATGATTTTCCGGTTCAAGCAAGGCAGAATGAAGGCCGCGGCGAAAATTTTGTCCGTTTCCGTCCTATTTCGGGCCGAAAAGCACCCAAAGGATCAATCCGACAACCGGTACGATAATCACGGCGGCGATCCAGACCGCCTTCCAGATCGGATCGGCGCCGCTCTGCGCAATACGGACAATTGCGTAAATAACGGCCACCAGCAGCAGCAGGCCGAAAATACCTCCGAAGGGTCCGCCGGGCATCGACATGTTTCCTCTCCACGCAAAATACAACGGCGACAGCCTAAAGCCCGCCGCTGCACATGCAAGCCGCTCAGAGGAGCCGCGGGGCGGAAATCCCTTCGAATTCGAGCAGCCATTTCTTGGTCGGCAATCCGCCGCCGAAGCCGGTCAGCGAACCGTCGGCGCCGATCACGCGGTGGCAGGGCACAATGACCGGGATCGGATTGCGTCCGTTGGCAAGCCCGACGGCGCGCATGCCTTTCGGATTGCCGATGACGCGTGCGATGTCGGCATAGGAGCGTGTCTCGCCGAAGGGAA
This sequence comes from Parvibaculum sp., assembly GCF_040882025.1. Lineage (GTDB taxonomy): Bacteria > Pseudomonadota > Alphaproteobacteria > Parvibaculales > Parvibaculaceae > Parvibaculum. The sequence continues at coordinate 19,746 of NZ_JBBECC010000097.1, forward strand.
TGGCGGCAAGCGCCTGCCAGACGCTTTTCTGGAACGGCGTGCCGGCGGCGGCAAGCATCAATCCGCTGAAGTCCTTTTTCCGGCCCTCGAAATAGAGGTCGAGCGCTTTCAGCGCCTTGTCGCGATGTACACGAGACTGGGCACCTCCCTCGCGCTTCGGAAAGGAAACATCCTTCATGTTGGGGAACAGCACCATTGCGAGGCCGGCATCGGTGGCTGCGACGCGCAGGCGGCCGATGGGCGTGTCGAGCGTCGCGGTGGCAAGTGTGTCGTCGTCGGGGAGTTTCATCGTTTTTCCTTTCATAGCGTCCAGAGCGCCAGCGCGGCATAGCCGCGCCAGGGGCGCCAGTCCTGCGAGAGCAGTTCAAGCTCTTTCGTCGCTACGGGCGCGCCGCCGCCTGCCGCCTTGCGCAAACCGAGATCCGATGCCGGGAAAGCGTCGGGTTCGCCGAGCGCCCGCAGGGCCACGTAATGCGCCGTCCATTCGCCGATGCCCGGCAACGCCGTCAGCTCGGCGATCTTCGCCTCCAGCGTTTCGCGCGGGGAAAAATCGAGCGCGCCGGAAGCAACCGCAGCGGCGAGGCTTTTCAATGTCGATATGCGCCCGCCCGTGAGACCGAGCCCGGCGAAATCGGCATCGGCAAGGCGTCGCGGCGCCGGGAAGAGATGCGTGATGCCCTCCTCGCCGCTGTCGATCGGTTCGCCGAATTTCGCCACGATGCGTCCGGCGATCGTCGTCGCCCCTTTCACCGAAATCTGCTGGCCGAGCACGGCGCGGATCGCAAGCTCGAAACCGTCGAAAGCGCCCGGCACGCGCAAACCTTTGACGCGGGCGAGGCGCGGCCCGATCAGCGGATCGCCCCGGAACGCGGCCGCGATCGCCGAAGGATCGGCGTCGAGATCGAAAAGCCGCCTGAGCCGCGCCGCGATGCGCCGCATCGGCAGCGCAGCGCCCGCCCCGGCGCCCGCAACCGCAACGCGCGCCTCGAGCGCATGGCCTTTTTTGGCCGGCGCAACCGTGAGCGTGCCGCTGACGCCATCGAGCCGGAAGCTGCGGGCATATCGCTTTTGCGTCACGCTTTCGACGCCCGGCATGGCGCGGCCCGCCAGATAGGTGACAAGCCGTTCCCAGTCGAAGGGCGGACGATAACCGAGGCGCATGATAATGCCGCCGCCGCTCGCCGTTTCGGACGCGCGGCGGATTTCGCCTGGCGCGACGCCATAGGCCTGGCGGATCGCGTCGTTGAAACGCCTGAGGCTCCGGTATCCCGCCGCATAGGCGACCTCCGCCAGCGGCAATCGTGTGTCGCTGATGAGCTGTTTGGCGGTCAACAGGCGCCGGTTGGCGGCGACCGATTGCGGACCGGCGCCGACATGGGCGAGGAAGAGGCGGCGCAACTGGCGCTCGCCCATGCCGAGACGCTGGGCAAGATCGTCGAGCTTGCCTTCGTCGAGCGCGCCCTCGTCGATGAGGCGCAGCGCGCGCGAAACGCTCGCCGCCGTGCCGACCCAGGCCGGTGTGCCGGGCGCGGCCTCCGGGCGGCAGCGCAGACAGGAACGAAAGCCCGCGGCTTCCGCCGCCGCTGCGCTCGGCACGAAACGGCAATTCTCGCGTTTCGGCACCCGCGCCGGACAGACCGGACGGCAATAGATGCCGGTCGAACTGACGCAGACGAAAAAGCGCCCGTCGAAGCGCGCATCCTTGGCCTGGATCGCGCGGTAGCAGAGATCGGGGTCAAGCCCGGGCGTCGGTATGTCGGCTGTCTGTTTCATGAGAGCAGTCTAGGACAGCCCGGCTGCGCCGGCTCGCCAAAATCGGACATGGCCGTCTAACCCGATCGAGTGGTTTGAGTTCGTCGGCGCCGCTGCTAGTGTCCCTTCAAGAGGGAATTCGGGAGGACAGAATGACAGACCGGGCCGGCGCCGTTTCAGGCGTCGTGGCTGCGGGCGCGCCGTCGCAAGGCTTCACGCCCGCCTATCGCAACTACGCGCTTTTCGTGCTGATGGTTGCCTATACCGCAAATTATGTCGACCGGCAGATTCTTGCGATCCTGCTGCAGCCGATCAAGCTCGAACTCGGCCTGACCGACACCCAGCTCGGCTTTCTCTCCGGAATCACCTTCGCGATTTTCTACGCGACGCTCGGCGTGCCGATCGCGATGTGGGCCGACCGCTCCAACCGCCGCAACGTCGTCGCGTTGGCGCTGACGATTTTTTCGAGCATGACGGTCGTCTGCGGCTTCGTGACGAATTTCGCACAGCTTGCGCTCGCGCGCATCGGCGTCGGCATCGGCGAGGCAGGTTCGAGCCCGCCGTCGCATTCGATGATCTCCGACATGTTCCCGCCCGAGAAGCGTGCTTCCGCGATGGGGATTTATTCGCTCGGCATCAATATCGGCATCCTGATCGGCTTTCTGGTCGGTGGCTGGGTCAGCCAGTGGTATGGCTGGCGCGCGGCCTTTTTCATCGTCGGCGCACCGGGCCTCCTGATCGCGCTGCTGGTCCGTTTCACGCTGAAGGAACCCGAGCGCGGCCATGCCGACGGCACGACCGCGCAAGCCGCCGGCGCCGCGCCGAAAGTGATGGAGGTGTTCCGTCTGCTCTGGTCGCAGCGCTCCTTCCGCCACATCTCGTTCGGGTGTGCATTGGCGGCCTTCGGCGGCTATGCGGGCGTGACCTGGATACCGGCCTTTCTCATCCGTTCCTTCCAGATGACCCCCGGCGAAATCGGCACATGGCTCGCGCTGATCATCGGCTTTGTCGGCGGCGCGGGCACCTATTTCACGAGCTGGCTCGCCGATCACTATGGCAAACGCGATGTGCGCTGGAACATGTGGGTAGTCGCCATTGTCATGGCGCTCTGCTTCCCCTTTGCCATCGCCATGTATCTCTCCTTCGACAAATACTGGGCGCTCGCCTTCTTCCTCGTGCCGGCATTCGCAGGCGCGGCCTATATCGGGCCGAGCCTGGCGATGACGCAGGGCCTTGTCGTGTTGCGCATGCGCGCGGTCGCCTCCGCCGTGCTCTTCCTGATCCTCAACCTGATCGGCATGGGTCTCGGGCCGCAGGCGGTCGGCATCGTCAGCGATCTCTATGCGCCGCGCTTCGGCGATGAATCGCTGCGCTATGCACTGCTCACGGTCATGGTGGTCTGGCCCTGGGCGGGCGTGCACTTCGTCCTCGGCGCGAAGACGCTGAAAGAAGATCTGGAACGCGCCCGGACGCATGGTCTGAAATAGCCGCGCCTCTTTGTCCGCTCGCAGCGGTGCGCCATCTGTGGAAACATGGCGGGGTCAAGGAGCCCCGTCATGCCCGCCGCCGAAGCCTTGCCGGAAACCATGCGTGCCATGCTGCTTGATGCGCCGGGCAGGCCCCTGCGTCTCGCCGAGGTGCCTGTGCCGCATCCGGGGCGGGATGAGATACTCGTGAAGGTCGAAGCCTGCGGCGTCTGCCGGACCGACCTGCATGTCGTCGACGGAGAATTGCCCGAGCCGAAGCTGCCGCTCATTCCTGGCCACGAAATCGTCGGCCGTGTTGTGGCGTCAGGCGAGGGCGTCACGCGGTTTTCGCCCGGGCAGCGCGTCGGCATCCCCTGGCTCGGACATACTTGCGGCACCTGCCGTTATTGTCTGTCGGATCGCGAGAACCTGTGTGAGCATCCGCTCTTCACCGGCTATACGCGCGATGGCGGTTATGCCGAATATGCCCTTGCCGATGCCCGCTTCAGCTTTGCCATCTCCGGCGGATATTCGGCTGCGGAGGCGGCGCCGCTCCTTTGCGCCGGGCTGATCGGCTATCGTTCGCTGAAGGCGGCGGGCAAGGGAAAGACGCTCGGCATCTACGGTTTCGGCGCGGCGGCGCACATCGTCGCGCAGGTAGCGCGGCATGAAGGCTGGCGCCTCTTCGCCTTTGTGAAGCCCGGCGATAGGGCCGCCGAAAATTTCGCCAGCTCGCTCGGTGCGGAATGGGTTGGCGGATCGGATGGAATGCCGCCGGAACCTCTCGATGCGGCCATCATCTATGCGCCGGTCGGCGCGCTGGTGCCGGCCGCCTTGCGGGCGCTTGCGCCCGGCGGCCGTCTCGTCTGCGCCGGCATCCACATGTCCGACATCCCCTCCTTTCCCTACGACATTCTGTGGCGCGAGAAATCGATCCATTCCGTCGCCAACCTGACCCGCGCCGACGGCGATGAATTTCTGGCGTTGGCGCCGCAGGTGCCGGTGGTGACGACGGTCGAGACGCTGCCGCTCGAACAGGCCAACGAGGCGCTGGCGCGATTGCGCGACGGCCGCCTGACCGGCGCGGCGGTGCTGATCATGACGCCGTGACGGGCGCGCCGATGCGGTGTCACGCAATCGTCGCAAATCTCCGGCATGGCTGGACAAGGTCTATGGCGTTCCGGATCGGCAAATGAAATCTCCAGCAATCGCTCTCGGCATGTTCGCACTGGTATCGCCAGCTTTCGCCGTCGACGAGCGCTATCGGGCTTATGAACCGGCGCCGGGTCTCGCCGGCACGGTCGAAGCGGCGGCCGATCCTGCCAATGCCCGGCTGATGCTGCTCTGGCGCGAAGGCTTTGCCGCCCGTCATCCGGCGGCGCGGATCGCGCCCCTCGATGCCGCGGCGTCCGATGCCTTGACCGCGCGTGCCGCCGTCGAGGCGCTGGCCGTCTTCGTTCACAGGGACAACCCGCTTTCCTGCCTGCCGCTCGACGGGCTTGCGACGCTTTTTGCGGGTGCCGCGACCTGGGGCGATGCGGGCCTTGAAGGCGATTGGGCGGCGCGCCCGGTCGTCGTCTTCGACCGTCCGGCGGGCAGCGAACGCGATTTCTTCGCCGCCGCCGCGCTGAAGGGCGGCGAGATCGCGCCCGATGCGAAAATTATTGCGCGCGCCTCGGCGCTGATGCGCGAGATCGGCGTGGTGCCAGGCGGCATCGGCTACGCGCCCGCCGGCTATCGCAGCGATGCGGTGCGCGCGCTCAAGCTGTCGGACGGCGGCGAATGCGCCGGCCCGAGCGAGGCGAATGCGCACCGCGCGGCCTGGCCGCTGGCGCGCATCGTCCGCCTTGTCGCGCGGGGACCGGCGGCGCGAAACATGATCGACTATGTGCTGTCGCAGGAAGGCCAGCGCGATGCCGTGATCGCCGGCTATTTTGCCTTGCCTTATGTTTTCGCGGCGGAGGACCGCAAGGCGCTCGGCCTCGATTGACCTGCCGCGCCGGCGCAAACGAAAAACCCCGGCAACTTTCGTTGCCCCCGCGTGCGTAAGCGCGCAATACGAAAAACCCCGGTGGGAGGACCACCGGGGCTTCCGTCTGACGATCTGCGAGGATCGGATCAGCGAGGAGACTCAGAAAGCGAACTGCGTCCTGAGCGCAACGGCCTGATGACCGAAGTTGTTGCCGACCACGCCCGCGTCCTCGACGTCGACGTCGAGATAGTTGAGCATGAAGCGGATGTTCTTGTTCGGATACCAGTTCAGGCCCGCCGTGATGATGTCCTGCTCACCGCCGAGGACGCCCGCATCCGTGTCGTTGAGATCGGCCTGGCTGTAACGCAACGCAAGTTCCCACGCACCCATGCCGCCGCCGGTCATGAACGGATTGGCCGGCGAGACGCCCGAATAGGCCGCTTTCTTGATGTCGTACTTGTATTGCTCGCCCGTGATGATCCACGACGCCTGCAGGTACCAGGCAGCGAACTCGGCATCCGTGCCGCCGCCAAGGGCTTCCACGTCGTAGCGGTAATATTCGCCCTGGGCGCGGAACGGACCGTAGTTGAAGGCGAGTTCCGGACCATAGGCCATGGCGCCGTCGGCGGCGAGGCCGCCGGTGTCGATCAGACGTGTCGGATCGACACGCAGCTCCGGACGGTCGCGGAACCGGATGGAGTCGCCCGACAGGTTCGCCGCATAGGTGCCGGAGGCGCCGAAATGGAAGTTCGGACCGCCTTCGCCGGGATTGGTCGCGAAGGCAAGCCGCCCGAGAACGTTCGAGCGATCATAGTCGTCGGTGTCGCCGACCGAACCCATCGTGTAATAGGCGGCGGCGAAGAAGTTGTCGGTGTTGCCCGTGCCACCGACGGCCATGCGGCCGTCGCCGGCGCCGATGCCGGTCATCAGGTTCGCGGCCGTCGCGCGTTCCATGAAGGTGATGTCGTTCGACGAGGTCGAGTCGTCGAGTGTGAGCTTCGGCTGGATCGCGCCGATGCTGAGCTTCACGCCCTTGATGCCCTTGTAATGCAGCGCGGCCTCGTAGACGACGCCGGCCTGTTCGTTGCCCGAATCGCCGAAGTTGAAATGCAGGTCGTAGCCGAAATCCTTCCAGAGCGTTCCGGTCGCGCCGATGATGGCCCGGCGGAAGTTCATGTTGCCGCGCAACCCGCCGACGGCGGCCTTGCTGGTGGCGTCCTGGTCGTAGGCGCCCACATCGAGATGCGCCCGGCCGGTGACGGCGAAGGTGAAGTTGCCGTCGGCCGACTTGAAGCTCGGACGGCCGTTCTTCAGCGACACTTCGACATCGCTTTTGCGTTCTTCCAGCGATTTGATCTGGTTGCCGTGCTGGATTTCGACGTCGTCGATCTTCTTCTGAAGGGCCTGCATCTGCGCCTTGAGGGCGTCGATTTCGGCCTGGGCGTTCGAGGCGGCGAAGGCCGGGCCCGAGAGGAGTGCGGCGGCGCCAAGTGCGGTGCCGGCCAGCAGAATGTTTCGCAACGTCATTTGACGTCTCCGTTTTCTGTGGATGAGCTTCTGTTGCAGGACTGGCAGCCGCGACGGACGCCGCGAACACCCCCCATGGCTTTCGCAAGTAACAGAGCTATGTGACAGTTCGTTCGACTTTTTATGACAGTGATATGACAGCCCCGGCCTGTGGCCGGATTGCATCGCTTTTGGGCACTATCCGATGGCGGACAGTTTTTCTTGTCATTTCAATGACTTGAAACGAAACGGGGCAGCTCCGCCTGTCGCGAAGCCGCCCCGCCTGCCCCTCAAGGAGGGGAACAGCCGTCAGAAGCTGAACCTGACGCCGCCAAGGATCGTCCGGGGCTTGCCGGGCCGCGCGCCGGCCGGGTCGAAGGAGACGTTGTAGACCTCGTCGGTCAGGTTCTCGACGATGCCGATCAGCGTCACCCCCGGCGCGACGTCGTATTCGGCCGAAAGATCGAAGATCACCCGCTCGTTGATGAGTTCGTCGTCCGGGATGGCGCCTGTACCGGCGACCGCGCGCGTCTCGTCGACATAGGAGACGAGCAGGTTGGTCCGCCAGACCTCGCCCTCGAGCCCGGCCGAGAGCGTCAGCATGTGCTCGGGCACGTAAGGCAGCTCGTCGCCCGCCGTCACCGTCCCCCAGGGGCCGAAGCCGCTGGCGAAGTTCGTCTGGAATTCGGTCGTCGTATAGGTATAGGCGGCCGCCAGCGGCACCCTGAGACCGAGACCCAGAAGATCGCCGGCATCGGTGCCGGCCGCGATTTCAAGCCCCTTCACATCGACCTCGCCGCCGTCGAACTGCGCGCCGATGGTGCAGCCGCCGCCGGTCGAGGCCGTGCAGGTGCCCAGGAGGTTCGAATAATCGTTGAAGAAGCCGATCGCCTCAAAGGCGAAGGCGCCCGCGCCGTAGCGGAAGCCCGCTTCGTAATTGACCGATTTCTCGGCATCCGACGTCGAGCCCGGTCCGGGCGCCGCGAAACCGCGATGCACGCCCGCCAGAATTTGCCATTCGTCGGTCAGATTGTAGGTGGCGCCGATGCCGGGGATCAGCACATCGACCGAATTCTCCCGCACCGAGGTCGGTGTCGTCCGCCCCGGATCGTTGAGCGCGTAGTCGGTGCGGCGGAGCTTGATCGTTTCATAGCGCAGGCCCGGCACGACCGTGAGATTGCCCCAGTCGATCGTGTCGCGCGCGAAGAAGGCCCAGGCCTTGGCGTCGCCGACGCGGTTGGTCTGGCTGCCGGGCGCGCCGGCCGTCGTCAGCGTCAGCTGGCCGCCGGTCATCGCGTAGATGTCGTCGTTCTGGAAGCGGTCTTCCTCGTCCTGGTGGTAGCGCGCCGACACTTCGACGAAATGCGCGATGTCGCCGGTCAGGAAGGTCGTCCCGAGCACCGACTGGATGCCGGCGGTGTAGTATTCGCGGTTATTGTTCCGTATACGGATTTCACCGTCCGCGACGCCGCGCAGGATGTCGCGTTCGGTGCCGTTCGCCGGATCGCCGACCGCATTCGAGATGCTGGTCCAGCCCGGCGCGCCGGTCTGCCGCACATCGTTGATCTTGTACCACGCGCGCGCCGTCTCGGTGTAATAGGCGGTGGTGGTGAGCGCCGTGTCGTTGTCGAAGTCGACGCGATGCGTGGCCTGGAACGTCTTGTGATCGACATTCATCTCGTCGAGCCGGCTCGCCGCGTAGCGCCGGTAGGGATTGGCCGCGAAGTCGGCCGGCGTCAGCCCGAGATAGGTCTCGTCGGAATTTTCGTCCGACACCTGCACCTTGAACTCGAAAGCCTGCCTGAGGCCGGAGCCCGCCTTGCTGCGGAAGGCGAGCTTGCCGACATAATCCTGCAGGTAGAAGCCGGCATCGCCGCCGCCATCGACGGTCTTGAAGCCGTCGCTGCGGTTCTGCAGCGTTTCGAGCAGGATGCCGACATCCCACGCCTCGCTGAGCGGCATCCAGCCGCCGGCATGGCCGTGAACGCGCAAGGTCGCGTCCTCGCCGCCCAGCACCTTCAGCGATCCCGAAAGGCTGCCGTCTTCATTGTCGGGGATCGCGGTCGAGAACAGGTTGATCGCGCCCCCGACCGTCGACGGCCCGTATTTGATCGCGGCCGCGCCCTTGGTGATTTCGACGGCTTCCATGCGGCCGGCATGGGGAAAGTAATAGGCGGCGGGCGCGGCGTAAGGCGCCGGCGCCATCAGCACGCCGTCTTCCATCACGACGATCTTCGAATTGCGGTCGTTGCCGGAGCCGCGAATGCCGATATTGGGGCGCAGGCCCTGGCCGTCTTCTTCCTGGATCTGTACGCCCGGCGCGAGCCGCAGCACCCGGTTGATGTCGCTATAGGAGAATTTCTCGAGCTCTTCCTTGCCGATAAAGGTGACGGCGCCGGCGACTTCCGCCGTCTCTTCCGCCGTGCTGGTGACGAGGAGGCCCTTCAGAATGTGAACCTTGCCTTCTTCGGGTTGTGCCGTCCCGGCGGGTTCCTGGGCAAGCGCCGGTGCCGCCATCAGCACGGTCGCAAGCGCAAGCCCGCTGCAGCCGCGCAGGAGCCGGGCGGTCGAAAGTCGTGAAGTCATGGAAATCCCCCTGGGAAACATCCGGCCCGAGCGGCGGGCCGTCTTGCGAACAAATCTCAAGGGGCTGTCATACAAATTTCACGCGGGCCTGTAAATGCAAGTGACTCGCATTTCTAGTTGCAAGAATGTCGCAGGCGCCCGCCTTCTTCCCACCCGACCCCCATTTGACCCCCCCTCGCCGCGCCCCCTATCTTGCGGGCCATCGCTATTGGGGAAGAGACAAAGACAATGACGCTGAAAACCGGCGCGGCGGCTGCCGCATGAGCATCCGCAAACTGCTGATCGCCAATCGCGGCGAAATCGCCATCCGCATCGCCCGCGCCGCCGCCGAACT
>NZ_JBBECC010000098.1:0-4578 GCF_040882025.1 Parvibaculum sp.
GCTCAGCATCGAAAACGATAACGGCCTCGGCCGCGATCGCGCCGTTCTTGGTCGCACCGAAGGACATGATGTCGATACCCGCCTTCCAGGTCACCTCGGCCGGCGCGAGTCCGAGCGCCACCACCGCATTGGCAAAACGCGCGCCGTCCATATGAACGCGCAAGTCTCGCCCGCGGGCGATTTCGACAAGAGCGCCGATTTCTTCCGGCGTATAGACCGCGCCCAACTCGGTCGATTGCGTCAGCGTCAGCGCTGCGGGTTGCACGTGATGCACGACGTTGGCCGGAAGTGCGGCAAGCGCGACCGCGAGCGCCGCGGGATCGATCTTCGCCCCGGGCCCCGAAAGCGGCACCAGCTTCGCGCCTCCGGAAAACATTTCGGGCGCACCGCACTCATCCACGTGCACATGCGCAAGCTCATGACACATCACCGCGCCGTGGGGCGGTGTCAGCGCCGCCAGCGCCAGCGCGTTGGCGGCGGTGCCCGTGACGACCGGAAAAACCGCAACCTCGCGTTCGAAAATCGCCGAAAACCGCCGGACCAACTGCGCCGTTATCGTGTCGGCACCGTAGGAAGCCGCGGTTCCGCCATTGGCCCGGACCAGCGCCTCAAGAATTTCCGGCGCAGCACCCGCTGCATTGTCACTCGTAAAGTCCATGATCCCCTCGTCGGATAAGCGGCGGATCGTAGCCGCAGCCAGGCGAAATGGAACCATTGAACCCGGCCTGCTACGCGATTCAGGCACTAACATATTGATTTCGTTAAACAAGTTATAGGTCAGCAATCCTGTCTTATTTACTTGATTCAAGACCCCCTGTCTGGCATGATCGCGTGACTGGGAGAGCTTCGCTTTTCCGGGCCGACTGGCTGACCGAAACGGGTGCGGCTCGCCTGTCAGTAAAGCCTCCGCTCCGGGCAATAGGGAGCACCCAGCAGAAAGCTCCGCCAGCGATGGCGGCACTGCAAGGGTACGCAATGGGAGTGTGCTGGCCTTGAGCCGAACTCCGGCGCGTGCCGAACATCGGATCGCGACAAGCGCTCCGGCGAACCGGGGCTTTGGCCTGAAAGGCGCCGGGGACAAGCGGGCGTGCGGCCGAAGAATTGATGACGATCGAGGCGACCCGCCTCGGAACCGGGGAAGTTGTCCCGGGAGGCGGATCCGGGTGAAGGATGGATGGGCATGACGCAAAAGCGGGAACGGATGGACGGAGCGGCCATGGCGGAATACGCCGGGCTTCCGGCCGCGCAAGGGCTCTATGACCCCCGCAACGAACACGATGCCTGCGGCATCGGCTTCGTCGCGAACATCCACAACATCAAATCCCACAAGCTCGTCGAGGACGGCCTGCGGATTCTCGAAAACCTTGAGCATCGCGGCGCAGTTGGCGCGGACCCGAAGGCCGGCGACGGCGCGGGTCTGCTGATCCAGATCCCCGACGCCTTTTTCCGCAAGGAAGCAAAGAAGCTCGGCTTCGAACTGCCCGCCGAAGGACATTACGGCGTCGGTCACATGTTCCTGCCGAAGGACGATGCCGAGCGCGCCAAGATCTGCACGCTAACCGAGAAAGTCATCGGCGAAGAAGGCCAGGTTTTCCTCGGCTGGCGCGACGTACCGGTAGACAATTCCGACCTCGGCTATTCGGTGAAGCCGACCGAGCCCTTCCACCGTCAGATCTTTATCGGCCGGGGGCCGGTTTGCGCGGATCAGGATACTTTCGAGCGCAAGCTTTTCGTCATCCGCAAGCGCATCTTCAACACACTGTTCCATGAACACGGTACGATCCCGAAGGGTCTCTATATTGCCTCGCTGTCGTCGCGCACGATCGTCTACAAGGGCATGCTGCTCGCAGCGCAGGTCGGCAAGTACTACAAGGACCTGACGGATCCGGATATGGTGACGGCGCTTGCGCTTGTGCATCAGCGTTTTTCGACCAACACCTTTCCGACATGGAGCCTCGCTCATCCCTTCCGGATGATCTGCCACAACGGCGAAATCAACACCAAGCGCGGCAACGTCAACTGGATTCAGGCGCGCTACTCGTCCATGCAGTCGGACCTTCTCGGAGAAGACCTGAAGAAGCTCTGGCCGATCGCCGTCGAAGGTCAGTCGGACACCGCCTGTTTCGACAATGCGCTCGAACTTCTGGTCATGGGCGGCTATTCGCTGGCCCATGCGATGATGATGCTCATTCCGGAAGCATGGGCGGGCAATCCGCTGATGGATGCCGAGCGCCGCGCCTTTTACGAGTATCATGCAGCGCTGATGGAGCCGTGGGACGGCCCCGCCGCCGTTGCCTTCACTGACGGCCGCCAGATCGGTGCCACGCTCGACCGCAACGGCTTGCGGCCGGCGCGCTATTACGTCACCGATGATGGTTTTGTGATGATGGCCTCCGAAATGGGCGTACTGCCCGCGCCAGAAGAAAAGATCATCGAAAAGTGGCGGCTGCAGCCAGGCCGCATGCTGCTGATCGACCTCGAACAAGGCCGCATCATCGCCGACGACGAAATCAAGGCCGAGCTGGCCAGGCTGCACCCCTATCAGCAATGGCTGAACGCAACGCAGATCCATCTCGAGGAGATGCCTGCGCCGCTGCACCCGGCGAAGCAACCGAGCTATGCCTCGCTGCTCGATACGCAGCAGGCCTTCGGCTATACGCAGGAAGATCTGAAGTTCCTGATGGCGCCGATGGCGATGGAGGGACAGGAGGCCGTCGGTTCCATGGGTACCGACACGCCCATTTCGGCGCTCTCTTCGAAGTCGAAGCTGCTCTACACTTATTTCAAGCAGAACTTTGCGCAGGTCACCAACCCGCCGATCGACCCGATCCGCGAGGAACTGGTCATGTCGCTGGTGTCCTTCATTGGGCCGCGCCCGAATCTGCTCGACCTCGAAGGCATGTCGCAGGTAAAGCGCCTCGAAGTGCGCCAGCCGATCCTCACCAATAAGGACCTCGAGAAAATCCGCATGATCGGCGAAGTCGCGGACAACCACTTTCGTACCCAGACGCTCGACATCACCTACGATGTGAGCCGCGGCGCCGGCGAGATGATCGACATGCTGGAACGGCTTTGCGCGCGCGCCGAGGAGGCCGTCGCGCAGGGCTACAACATTGTCATTCTCTCGGACAGGCTCGTTTCGGCGGAACGTGTCGCCATTCCGGCGCTGCTCGCGACATCGGCCGTGCATCATCATCTGATCCGGCGGGGCCTGCGCACATCGGTCGGCCTCGTCGTCGAAACGGGCGAAGCGCGGGAAGTGCATCACTTCGCCTGCCTCGCGGGCTATGGCGCCGAAGCGATCAATCCCTATCTCGCCTTTGAGACACTGGTCGACATGCTGCCCGGTCTCGATGAGGGGCTGACGCGGCAAGAGGCCGAAAAGCGCTATATCAAGGCCGTCGACAAGGGCCTGTTGAAGGTCATGTCCAAGATGGGTATTTCGACCTATCAATCCTATTGCGGCGCACAGATTTTCGACGCCATCGGCCTGAAGTCGGATTTTGCCCAGAAGTATTTCACCGGCACCGTTTCGATGATCGAAGGCGTCGGCATCGAGGAAATCGCCGAGGAAACGTTGCGCCGGCACAAGCTCGCCTTCTCCGATGCACCGGTACTGAAGAACGCACTCGATGTCGGCGGCGAATACGCCTACCGCATTCGCGGTGAGGACCATGCGTGGACGTCGGACAGCGTACGCGACCTGCAGCATGCCGTGCGCGGCAACAGCCAGGACAAGTACCGGGTCTTCGCGCGGCAGATCAACGAGCAGAATGAGCGTTTGCTGACGATCCGCGGTCTGTTCGAGATCAAGAATGCGGAGGAAGCGGGGCGCGCGCCCGTCGCGCTGGACGAAGTGGAGCCGGCATCCGAAATCGTCAAGCGGTTTGCGACCGGCGCCATCTCATTTGGCGCAATCAGCCGCGAGGCACACGTGACGCTCGCCATGGCGATGAACCGCATCGGCGGCAAGTCGAACACCGGCGAGGGCGGCGAGGAAGCCGACCGCTTCAAGCCGATGGCCAACGGCGACAGCATGCGCTCCGCGATCAAGCAGGTTGCGTCCGGCCGCTTCGGCGTGACGACGGAGTATCTGGTCAACTCGGACATGATCCAGATCAAGATGGCGCAGGGCGCAAAGCCCGGCGAAGGCGGTCAGTTGCCCGGCCACAAAGTGGATGCGGTCATCGCCAAGGTGCGTCATTCGACGCCGGGCGTCGGCTTGATCTCCCCGCCGCCGCACCACGATATCTATTCGATCGAGGACCTGGCGCAGCTCATTTTCGACCTGAAGAACACCAACCCTTCAGCCCTCGTGTCGGTGAAGCTGGTGTCCGAAGTCGGCGTCGGCACGGTTGCGGCCGGCGTATCGAAGGCGCGCGCCGACCATGTGACGATCTCGGGCTTCGAGGGCGGCACCGGCGCTTCGCCGCTGACCTCGATCAAGCATGCTGGCTCCCCCTGGGAGATCGGTCTGGCTGAGACGCATCAGACGCTCGTGATGAACCACCTGCGTGGCCGCATCGCCGTGCAGGCCGATGGCGGATTGCGCACGGGCCGCGACGTCGTCATCGCCGC
>NZ_JBBECC010000099.1:0-4573 GCF_040882025.1 Parvibaculum sp.
GCGAAACGAAGCGCGCGGCCATTTTGAACGCGGCGCGGGACAATTTCCTCAAGGGCGGCTACAGCCGTGCGGCGATGGCGGAAATCGCCCGCGACGCCGACGTATCGACCGCGACGCTCTATAAGCATTTCGCGTCCAAGGAAGCGTTGTTCACAGCGGTCGTCGGATCCATCTACGACAGCATGGACGTACCTGCACTCGGCGATATCGAGGGAGCGACCGCGCACGAGGTGCTGACAAGCATATGCAACACCTATGCGATGCAACAATTCGAAGGACAGATGAACGGGATGCTCCGGATCGTTATCGCCGAAGTCCCGTCATCGCCGCGGCTCGCCCATGCGGTTTTCGAGCGCGGCGTCTCTGCGCGATACGACCAGTTCCAGCAGGCACTTGACGCGCTCGTCAAACGCGGCGACCTGAAGCCTCACGATACGAAAACCGGAGTCCGGATGCTCGGCGGCATGGTGAAGGAATTCATCGTCTGGCCCGCTCTGTTCATAAAGGAATTCCAGAGACCGCACGACATCGACCACAAGATCGCCTCCTGCATCGACGCATATCTCAAGATGCACGGCCGGATACAGCGATAACCGGGATCGTTGGAGGATAGAGAAAAATTGGGCCTGGACACACATAGACGAGCCGTCAGCGACAGGAAACGCGCCGCGATTCTAAAGGCCGCCCTCGACAATTTCCTCCGAAACGGATTCAGCCGTGCGGGAATGGCCGAGATCGCCCGCGAAGCGGACGTTTCGACCGCAACGCTCTACAAGCATTTCGATTCGAAGGAAGCGCTCTTCACAGCGGTTATCAAGCAGGCGGCCCCGAGTGCCAGCGACTATTCGGCATTTCTGGCACCGGGCGACACCGCCCGCGACATACTTCGCAAGCTCTGCAAGGCCTATCTGAGTCTTCAGTTCGAGCACAACGCAAACGCGCTGATGCGCATCGTCATCGCGGAAGTTCCCGGTGCGCCGAAACTTGCGGCGGAGATGTATGACGTGCTGGCAAATCGCCGAAACGACAGTTTGATGGCGGTGATGGACACAATGATCGAACGCGGCATGCTGAAGCCGCACGATGCCGCCTTCAGCGCCCGGCTCGGCGGCGGCATGCTGAAGGAATTGTTCGTCTGGCCGGCGCTTTTCGATGCCGACTTCAAACTTCCACCCGATACCGACAGAAAGATCGACGTTCTTGTTGACGTATTTCTCGAACTCTATGGCACCTGACGCGTCTTATCGCGTCGCCAGAAACGCATAGCGATTGACGCTGAAAAAGAATTCCCCGCGCTCGATCAGCCGAAGCTGGTCGTCATACCAGCTCTGAACATCCGCTTCCGACATGCCGTGCTTCGCGCCGTTGCCGCGCGCATAGCCGTGGATCGCGCGCATGATGCCAGCCGCGTAGGAGACTGGCTGCCAGTGCGCCGCAAGCATCGGTACGATCTCGACACGGGCGACGGTGAAACCCGCTTGCCGGAAAAGAGGTCCGAGTTTCGCCGGCAGATGGGGATCGACCAGATGCCCATCCCAGCAGGCAAGCACGCGGCCCATGCGCGCCTCGTCGGAAGAGTGCCAGACGACACTGCGCCAGTCGGTATCGAGAACAAGCGCCCGTCCGCCCGGCCGCAACACGCGGTGGAGTTCGGCAAGCGCCTTCGGCATGTCGGCGACATATTCATAAACCTGTGTCGACACCACCGCATCGAACGACGCATCGGGAAACGCCAATGCGCCGGCGTCGCCCTCAACGCATTCGGCCTGCGGCAATGCGGCGAGCCGTGTCCGCGCCATGGTGATCATGGCGGGCGCCATGTCGAGCCCGACCACACGTCCCGTATCGCCCACAAGCCGCGCCATATCCTGCGCCAGCAAGCCGGGTCCAACGCCAATGTCGATAATCCGCTCGCCGGGCCTCGGTGACAGCATGTCGAGCACACGAACGCGCTGGCCGACGACGTCGGGCGTCAGATACATCGCCTCGACGGCCTTTGCGGCGGCCTCGTCGAATTCGATCATGCCGCTCATGCGTCATCCTTCCCGCGATACGCTCCGATCGCACGAGCTGCAGCTTCCGGATCGGTGAGATCGGCAATCAGATACCGCTCGCCATTGCCGAGCGTCAAGGCCAACGCCCCACCGCCGAAAAACCGCTGTGCGAGCGACGGTCGCACAGCGGCGGTGGCAATATCCCGCAGCGGCAACACCAGTTTACGCCGCCAGAGAGCCCCCCACCGCGCCTCGAGCTCCCCCGCCGTTACGGCCACATGGAGATTTCGCGCGCGCATGAATGCATGGGCGAGCAGCAGCGGCACAACCGCCGCCTCGATCGCCAGCGCGATGCTGCGAATGGCGGCGAGCGGCGGCTCACGCGTGTCGGCCCAGAAATAGGCAAGCGCCCAGACCGCCGCGACGACAAGTGACGGCAGGTAGATCGTCCAATGGGCGCGGGAGAGCACCGGCGAGGCGACAGAATCTGTCATGCCCGCAGAATTGCAGAAGGCTTACCTTATGGAAAGCGCCAGTGAGCCCACATTTGCCCCGGCGCCCGCGCGCGCTAGCTGATTGCTTGCAGGGTTGGGGGGCCACGAGCCAAAGGAGGCAAGATGGCGGGCCCCGAAAAAAGCACTGACGACGCCCGGCAAGGCGTAACGGGCACCGGCACGCGCTACGTGTTCGCAATCTCGACGGCGGCGGCCGTGGTGGCACTTCTGGTCGTTACCTGGGCCTTCTTCGGCCCCCCGATATTGGGGCTTGAGCGGGCCCAGACCAAAATATCCGACGACAATCCACCCTACACCGCGCCTCGGGAAGTTCCGGACTGGCAGGAACCGGCACCGGTCCGGAATCCCGAAAATCCGGCGCCTTGAAGCCGAGGCCGTCTTGCTTCGGCCACGGCCTCAAGGCGCGCTTTTAAACGCGGCTGACTCGCCCCATATTGGGCGTCATGGCGCGCGATAAATTCAAATCCTTCGGCCGGAGTTCCGAACGTCCCCTGCCGGCGAAAGGGACGTCGGGCTTTGCGGAAGCCCCCGGAGCGGCGTTTGTGCCGGCCGCAGGGGCGGCCGACAGCGAGACATGGGCGGGGGCGCTGCAGGGCGATCCGGCCAACTGGCCGCTTTTCGAGCCGCATCGCCCCGAGCGCCCGGAAAAATCCGAGGGCGGGCGCCCGCTGAAGCTGGTCTCGGAATACGAGCCCGCCGGCGACCAGCCGACCGCCATTGCCGAACTGGTGGAAGGCATCGAGCGCGCCGAGAACGATCAGGTGCTGCTCGGCGTTACCGGCTCCGGCAAGACCTATACGATGGCGCAGGTCATCGCCCGCACCCAGCGTCCGGCCCTGGTTCTCGCGCCCAACAAGACGCTGGCCGCGCAGCTCTATGGCGAGTTCAGGAGCTTCTTCCCGGAAAACGCGGTCGAGTATTTCGTCTCCTATTACGACTACTACCAGCCGGAAGCCTACGTCCCGCGCACCGATACCTATATCGAGAAGGAAAGCTCGATCAACGAACAAATCGACCGCATGCGCCATGCGGCGACGCGGGCGCTGCTCGAACGCGACGATGTGATCATCGTCGCCTCCGTCTCCTGTATCTACGGTATAGGTTCGGTCGAAACCTATTCGGCGATGACCTTCTCGGTGAAGCGCGGCGAACGCCTCGACCGCAAGCAGTTGATCGCCGATCTCGTGGCGCTGCAATACAAGCGCAACGACCAGTCCTTCGTCCGTGGCACCTTCCGCGTGCGCGGCGACACGGTCGAAATCTTCCCTGCGCATTATGAAGATCGCGCCTGGCGTGTCTCGCTGTTCGGCGACGAGGTGGAGGAGCTTGCCGAATTCGACCCGCTGACGGGCCAGAAATCCGGCAAGCTCGACGAGATCAAGCTCTATGCCAATTCGCACTATGTAACGCCGCGCCCGACGCTCAATCAGGCCATGGAAGAGATCAAGCACGATCTGCAGGTGCGGCTGCAGGAACTGAAGGGCCAGGGCAAGCTCCTCGAGGCGCAACGCCTCGAACAGCGCACGCAATTCGACATCGAGATGATGGAAGCGACCGGAAGCTGCGCCGGCATCGAGAATTATTCGCGTTACCTCACGGGCCGCAAGCCCGGCGAGCCGCCGCCCACCCTCTTCGAATACCTCCCCGACAACGCGCTTGTCTTTGCCGATGAGAGCCATGTGACGATCCCCCAGATCGGCGGCATGTTCCGCGGCGACTATCGGCGCAAGTCGACCCTGGCCGAATATGGCTTCCGCCTGCCCTCCTGCGTCGACAACCGGCCGATGCGTTTCGAGGAGTGGAACGCCATGCGGCCGCAATCGGTCTATGTTTCAGCAACGCCCGGCCCCTGGGAGATGGAACAGACGGGCGGCGTCTTTACCGAACAGGTGATCCGCCCGACCGGCCTGATCGATCCGCCGACCTTCATCCGCCCCGTGTCGACGCAGGTCGACGACCTGATCGCCGAATGTCACGAGGTGGCAAGAAAGGGGCAGCGCGTCCTCGTCACGACGCTGACCAAGCGCATGGCCGAAGACCTGACCGAATATATGCACGAGCAGG
>NZ_JBBECC010000100.1:0-29168 GCF_040882025.1 Parvibaculum sp.
TGGCGCCGTTCTGGTCTTAAGTCTCACCTCTCGGACCGTCGCAACCGCATGTCGGCGCCAAGGGGAAAAATGAGCGATCACAACCAGATAGCCCGATCTTCTTTCTCGCCCTCTGAAGAGGGCGGCTGGTCGGCCGGCGCTTTCGACGGCATCGTCGTTGCCCGCTGCTTCGCCTTTCTCGCCGATCTTCTGGTCATCTGCGTCCTTCTCCTCGCCGCGAACATCCTGTTCGGTTTTCTCGGCATCCTGACCTTCGGCCTGCTCTGGCCGAGCGCGGCGCTGACGCCGCTGCTCGCGCTGGCCTATTTCACGCTGACCCTGGGCGGCCCGCGATCGGCGACGCCCGGCATGCGCTGGCAGGGCATCGAACTGCGCACCTGGGACGGCCGCCGCCCCGGCTACCTGCAGGGTGCGCTGCAGACGATCCTCTTTTACGTTACGACCGCGGCGATCACGCCGCTTGTCCTGATCGTGCCTCTTTTCAATACACGCCGCCGCTGTCTTCACGATTATCTCTGCGGCACCGTTTTCGTCCGCCGTTCCGCTTAGCCGTCGTCCCGCTGCATGAACCCGCGAGTCTGATGCGCGCATGGAAACGCTGACCCCCTTTGTCTGGCAGATGTGGGCCGTCTACGCGCTGGTGCTGGCGGCCGTGCTGCTGTTCAGCATGGAGCGCCTGACGCTCGAAATATCGGCGCTGGCGATCCTGACGGTGTTGCTGGTCTTCTTCTATCTCTTCCCCGTCATCGGGCCCGACGGCCGCAACATGCTCGGCGCCACGGCGCTACTCTCCGGCTTCGCCAATCCGGCGCTGATTGCGGTCCTCGCGCTTCTTGTCATCGGACAGGGCATGTTCCAGACCGGTGCGCTCGACGGCGTGACGCGCACGGTCGCCGATTTCGGCTCGCGCCATCCCGCCCGCACGATCTTTCTGACCTTCCTGCTGATCACCGTCAGCAGCGCCTTTCTCAACAACACGCCGATCGTCGTGATGTTCATCCCGGTGCTGGCGACGCTCGCCGGCCGTTTCGGCCAGCGCGCGCCGAAGGTGATGATGACGCTGAGCTTCGTCTCGATCCTCGGCGGCATGACCACGCTGATCGGCTCCTCGACCAACCTGCTGGCGGCCGGCGTCGTCCTGACCACCAACCTGCCGCCCATCGGCATTTTCGATTTCGTCGTTCCGGGCGTGTTCCTGGCCACCATCGGCTTCTTCTACGCCACCCTTGTCGTGCCGCGCCTGGTGCCCGATCGCGCCGGCCCGGCGCTGGAGCTTGGCGGTGCCGATCAGGGCGGCGGCAAGCAGTACATCGCCCAGATCGAGGTAACGGCCGGCCACCCGCTGGTCGGCGCCATCGCGCTGGCCGGCCTTTTCGCGCCCCTGCGCGACATGACGGTGCGCATGATCCAGCGCGGCGAACATCCGATCCTGCCGCCCTTCGAGGATGTGACGCTCGAACCCGGGGACGTCATCATCGTCGCCGCGACGCGCCAGACGCTGACCGAGTCGCTGAAATCGGGTTCGAAGATTTTCGAGGGCATGCTCGAGGAACGCTTCGCCGAAGGCGCCGGCAATGGCGAGGCGCCGTCCCGCCCCGGCGGCGAACTGACGCTCGTCGAAGCCGTCGTCGCGCCGGGCTCGCGCATGATCGGCCAGACGATCGAACAGATCGCCTTCCGCCACCAGACCGGCTGCATCGTGCTGGGCGTCCAGCGCCGCAGCCGCATGATCCGCACCGTCCTCAACGACATCCGCCTCGAGGCCGGCGATGTACTGCTGGTGCTGGGCAAGGGCGCCCACATCCAGGACCTGCGTCACAGCCGCGACGTGCTGCTGCTCGAATGGTCGGCGACGGAGCTTCCCGACCCGAAGCTCGCCCACCGGGCGCTGGCGGTCTTCGGCATCATGGTCTCGACGGTGCTGCTCGGCTGGCTCCCCATCGAGATCGCGGCCATCGCCGGCGCCGGCGCGATCATCGCGGCGGGCGTCCTGAACGTCCGCCAGGCCGCGCGCGCCATCGACCGGCGCATCTTCCTGATGGTCGGCGCCATGCTCGGCGTCGCGACCGCGCTCGATGTCACCGGCGGCGCCCAGGCGATCGCGGAGGCCTCCGTGGTGCTTTTTTCGGGCTACGGCGTTCCGGTGATTCTCTCGGCCTTCTTCCTCGCCACCGCCATCACGACCAATGTGCTGACCAACAACGCGACCGCCGTCCTCTTCACGCCGATTGCCATCAGCACGGCAAACCAGCTCGGCGTCGACCCGCTGATCTTCGTCTATGCGGTGATTTTCGCCGCCAACTGCTCCTTCGCGACCCCCATGGGCTATCAGACCAATCTGCTGGTTATGGGACCGGGACACTACGAATTCCGGGATTTCGTCCGTGCCGGCACCCCTCTCGTCATCCTGCTCTGGTTGGCCTATTCTTTCTTCGCGCCTTGGTATTACGGACTTTGACCGCCGGGCGCCGGTGCAACAGGCGCGAACAGGCCGTGACAGACCAATCCCGCATCCGCTTTCCGCAATTCTACATCACGACGGCACAGCCATGCCCCTATCTGGCCGGCCGTTACGAGAAGAAGGTCTTCACCCATCTCCTCGGCGATGAGCCCGTCTCGCTGAACAACATGCTGACCCAGGCCGGCTTCCGCCGCAGCCAGAACATCGCCTACCGCCCTGCCTGCGACGGCTGCACGGCCTGCGTCTCGGTCCGCGTGATCGTCGACCGCTTCCGTCCCGGCCGCACCTTCCGCCGCCTGATCGCCCGCAACGCCGATCTCTCGGTCGGTCTGCGCGCGCCCAAGGCGACCGACGACCAGTATGCGCTGCTGCGCCGCTATCTCGACAGCCGCCATGCCGATGGCGGCATGGCCGACATGGCCCCCATCGACTATGTGGCGATGATCGAGGACACCACGGTTGCCACCCGCGTCGTCGAATACCGTCTCCCGCGCGAAAAGGAGGCGGACGGGCCGCCGCCGCTGATCGCTGCGGCGCTCACCGACACGCTCGATGACGGCCTCTCGATGGTCTACAGCTTCTACGACCCCGCCGAGACGGCGCGCAGCCTCGGCACCTGGATGGTGCTCGACCACATCGAGCGCGCCCGCATGCTCGGCCTGCCTTACGTCTATCTCGGCTACTGGGTCGATGGCAGCCGCAAGATGGCCTACAAGACCCGCTTCCAGCCGCTCGAGGCGCTCGGCCTTCAGGGCTGGAGCGAGATGCTGCCGCCCGCCGGTGGAAGCGCCGCCACGCTCTCTAACCCCTTGTTTCGGAAGCCGTTGCGCCCTGCGTAGGCGTGCCTATACTGGCCCCGCTTCGACGCTGCGGCGTCAGGGGAAGTCACTGGGGAGTCATCGATGAAGCGCCGTTCGTTTCTGGCGGGAGCCGGCACAGCCGCCCTCGCCGCCGCATCCATGCCCGCGCCGGCCATCGCGCAAGGCGCGTCGCGCCAGCTCAAGATGGTCACCACCTGGCCGAAAAACTATCCGGGCCTCGGCACCTCCGCCGAACGGCTGGCGACGCGCATCTCCGACATGACCGAGGGCAAGATCGACATCAAGGTTTTCGCCGCCGGCGAACTCGTCCCGGCGCTCGAATCCTTCGACGCCGTGTCGGGCGGCGCGGCCGACATCTATCACGGTGCGGAGTATTACTGGCAGGGCAAGTCGAAGGCCTACAATTTCTTCACCGCCGTGCCCTACGGCATGACCGCCAATGAAATCAACGGCTGGATCTATCATGGCGGCGGCCAGGAGCTCTGGGACAAGCTGGCGAAGGGCTTCAACATCAAGCCGTTCATGGCCGCCAACACCGGCGTGCAGCTCTCCGGCTGGTACCGCAAGGAAATCAATTCGCTCGACGACTTCAAGGGTCTGAAAATCCGCATGCCGGGTCTTGGCGGCGAGGTGATGCGCCGTCTCGGCGCCGCCGCCGTCACGCTGGCCGGCCCGGATATTTTTCCCGCCCTGCAGAGCGGCACCATCGACGCGACCGAATGGGTCGCGCCGTGGAACGACATGGCTTTCGGTTTCTACCGCATCGCCAAATTCTACTACTGGCCGGGCTTCCACGAGCCGGGATCGAGCCTTGCGGCGGGCTTCAACCTCGACGTATGGGAAAGCTTCACCAAACAGCAACAGGCGGTCGTGCGCGCCGCCTGCGCCGCCGAAAACGATTACACGCTGGCCGAATATACCTACCACAATGGCCGCGCCCTGAAGACGCTGGTCGAAAAGCACGGCGTCCAGATGCGGAAATTCCCCGCCGATGTGCTGGCCGGCCTCAAGAAAGCCTCGCACGAGGTGCTGGAGGATGCGGCGAAGAGCGATGCCGCCACCGCCGAAATCTATGCGAGCTTCCGCGAAGCGCTCGAAATTTCCGAGGAATGGACGCGGATCGGCGACGAAGGCTTTGTGGAGGCGCGCCGCAACTGACCGGCGCTTCGAAAGCATGAACGCACTTGCACGCCTTGCCAGCCTGATCGACGCCTTGAACGAGCGCGTCGGCCGCACCGTTGCCTGGCTCGCGCTCTTGATGGTGTTGGCGCAGTTCGTCGTCGTGCTGATGCGCTACATTTTCGGCGTCGGCTCGGTCTGGGCGCAGGAATCGATCGTCTACATGCATGGCACGCTCTTCATGCTGGCGGCCGGCTACACGCTGCTCCACAACGCCCATGTCCGCGTCGATATCTTCTACCGCGTGGCCTCGCCCGCTTATAAGGCGCGGGTCGACCTCGCCGGCACGCTCTTTCTGCTCTGGCCCGTCTGTTTTCTGATCTTCTATGTCGCGTTCCCCTATGTCGAAAGCTCATGGAGCGTCCGCGAGGGCAGCCGCGAAACCAGCGGCATCCAGGGCGTCTATTTGCTGAAAAGCGTTATTCTCGTCTTTGTCGTGCTGCTGGCGCTTCAGGGTCTTTCCACCGTCATCCATGCGCTGCGCGTTCTCGCCGGGCTCGAAAAGCCCGTCGAGGAAGCAGCGCCCCTGCTCTAGGCCGCCCGCTCATGGAGCTTCGCGACTCGCTCGACATTCTGATGTTCGCCGTGCTTTGCGCGGTGCTGCTGACGGGCTTTCCGGTCGCCTTCACGCTGGCCGGCGTGGCGCTCGGCTTCGGCTTTCTCGGCATGGCCTTCGGCGTCTTCGACTTCGGCTTCATGGCCGCCCTGCCCCAGCGCATCTACGGCAACATGACCAACGATGTGCTGATCGCCGTGCCGCTCTTCGTCTTCATGGGCACGATGCTGGAGCGCTCCCGCGTCGCCGAGGAACTGCTGGAAAACATGGGCCGCCTCTTCGGCCGCTTGCGCGGCGGTCTCGGCATTTCGGTGTCGGTGGTCGGCGCGCTGCTGGCGGCCTCCACCGGCATTGTCGGCGCCACCGTCGTCACCATGGGCCTGCTGGCGCTGCCCACCATGCTGCGCCGCGGCTACGACCCCGCGCTGGCCTCGGGCTCCATCGCCGCCGCCGGCACGCTCGGCCAGATCATTCCCCCGTCCATCGTGCTGGTGCTCCTGGGCGACCAGCTCGCCAATTCCTATCAGCGCGCCCAGCTCGACCAGGGCATCTTCGCTCCCGACACACTGTCGGTCGGCGATCTCTTTGCCGGTGCACTGCTGCCCGGTCTGATGCTGGTCGGCTTCTATATCCTCTACCAGATCGTCCGCGCCGCCCTCGATCCGAAATCCTCGCCCGCCATGCCGGTCGACGACAGCGTCTCGACATCAGAACTCTACCGCCGCACCCTGCGCGCGCTCGTTCCGCCCGTCGCCTTGATCGTCGCGGTCATGGGCTCGATCCTCGGCGGCATCGCGACCCCGACCGAAGCGGCCGCCGTCGGCGCCATCGGCTCGATCCTGCTGGCGGGCGACCGCCTCGAGGGCATGAAGTTTCCCGCCCGCCTCGCCGCCCTGTCGCTGATGGCGCTCCTTGTCCTCACCTGGGCGATGGACTTGCGCACCGCGCGCAGCGAAATCTCGGGCGCCGACCAGGCCGGCATCTGGCTCGCATATCTCCTTTGCGCCGGCCTTGCTGCCGGTCTGCTGGCCTGCCTCGTCCGTCTCCTCGGCGGCAAGGTTCTCTCCGATGTCGTCCAGTCGACGGCGCGCATCACCTCCATGGTCTTTGTCATCCTGATCGGCGCGGCGCTTTTCAGCCTCGTTTTTCGCGGCCTCGGTGGCGACGACACGGTGCGCGAATTCCTCACCTCCATGCCGGGCGGACCGATGGGCGCGGTCGTGATCGTCATGGCGATCATGTTCCTGCTCGGCTTCTTTCTCGACTTCATCGAAATCATCTTCGTGGTCGTGCCCATCGTCGCGCCGATCCTGTTGATGATGGGCATCGACCCGGTCTGGCTCGGCGTCATGATGGCGGTCAACCTGCAGACATCGTTCCTGACACCGCCCTTCGGCTTCGCGTTGTTCTATCTGCGCGGCGTCGCCCCCGACATCGTCACCACCATGCAGATCTGGCGCGGCGCCGTCCCCTTCGTCCTCATTCAGCTCGCAGCGCTTGCGATCCTCGCCATGTTCCCGCCGCTCGCCACATGGCTCCCGAAACTCATTTTCAGCGGAATGTAAAAACCCATGTCCAGAGTACCGCCTTCCAGGGATCCCGATGCCGCCGGCACGGCCGGCCGCAACATGATGCGCATCGGACTGGTCGCGATGTCCATGGTCGGCGTCGTCACCTTCTTCATCGTCACCGGCCGTGTCGACCTCGAGGAGCCGCTGGTCGTCACGGCAACGCCGGTACAGGTCGCGTCCTGGCGCGAGGACGCGCCGGTGAAACTCGATGTCGAAATGAAGATCGCCAACAACAGCAAGGAGGGCCTGCCGCTCGAGGCTGCGTCGCAATGCGAGATTTTTCGCTGGATTGTCCTCGATGCCGAAAGCGAATTCGTGCAGTCGCAAACCGGCGGCGAACCTTGCGTCGAACTGCCGGTCTCGGGCTTCCTCGACCCCAAACATTCGCTGACCGGCGCCTATACGCTGGAACTCGATCCCACACGCGTCAAGCCCGGCGAATACCGCCTCCTCGCCCGCTACTGGGGCTACGAGGTCCGCCAGCCCTTCACGATCGTCGAAGAGCTCCCGGAGCCCGAGCCGCCGCACTAGGACGAACCGTCACACATTTGAAACCAGACAGCGGTGGCTTAAAGCCCGGCCGTGACCGTCTTGGCCGGGGTCGGCCCTTCGACCCCTCCTGTCACGCCGCCCCGAAAATCCCGCCGAACTTGTGCCCCCGGGAAGACGCAGAGAAGAAAGAAAGGTTTCACGCGAAGGCGCGAAGACGCGAAGAAGGAAGAAGTAGGGATTGGCGCTTCGCGCCGAGAGAATCTTCGCGCCGCAGGCGCAATCGCCCTCTCGCGAAAATCTCCTCCCGTCTTTGGTCCTTCGCGTCTTCGCGCCTTCGCGTGAACTATTCCTTCCCTTCTCCGCGTCTCCGCGTGATACCTTCCTTCTTTTTTCTTCTTCGCGCCGTCGCATGAAATCCTGATGTCGGGGCTCGCAAGACCAATCAATCCGGACATGAAGCGATCTAGGCCGCCCCGAAAGTCCCGCCGAACTTGTGCCCCACCGGGAAGCCCTTGGGCGGCAGGCGCCCGGCCTGCGCACGCGCGCCGACCCAGTCCTTCAGGCCATCGAATGTCCGCATCCGGTCGGAACGGTCATAGGCGATCAGCCCCTGTTTCAGGGTGAAGGTCTTGATGTCGCCGAGACCGCCATCCTTGTAGCGCTGCAGGCGCACGCCCTTGCCGCGTGTCATCTCGTTCACTTCCTTCAGCGGAAAGATCAGCAGCTTCCGGTTCTCGCCGATCACGGCCACATGGTCGCCCTGCACCACCGCGCAGGCCACCGCCTCGTCGGTGCCGCCGACATTCAGCACCTGCTTGCCGGCGCGCCGCATCGCCACCACCTCGTCCTCCGGCACGATGAACCCGTTGCCCTCATGCGAAGCGACGATGAGCTTGCGCCCCGGCTGATGCACGAAAAGCGCCACGACGTCGCGGCTCTCGTCGAGATCGATCATCAGCCGCACCGGCTCGCCATGCCCGCGCCCGCCCGGCAGCTTCGCCGCTTCCAGCGTGTAGAACCGTCCATCCGTCGCAAAGAGCAGGATCTTGTCCGTCGTCTCCGCATGGATCGTGAGGCGCGGCCCGTCGCCTTCCTTGTATTTGATGTCGGCGTCGGACCCGAGATGCCCTTTCATCGAGCGGATCCAGCCCTTCTTCGAACAGACGACCGTGATCGGCTCCTTCTCGATCATCGCCTCGACCGGCACGAAATCGATCGTCGGCGCCTCCGAAAAGCTGGTGCGCCGGCGCCCCAGATCGGTCTTCGGCCCGAATGTCGCCCGCACGGCCTTGATCTCCTCGGCCACCCGTTCCCATTGTCGGGCGTCCGACCGCACCAGCGCCTTGAGCTCCTTCTGTTCGCTCGAAAGCGTCTTGTGCTCGCCCTTGATCTCCATTTCCTCAAGCTTGCGCAGAGAGCGCAGCCGCATGTTGAGGATGGCTTCGGCCTGATTGTCGGTCAGCTTGAAGCGCTTCATCAGCTTCGGCTTCGGCTCGTCCTCCTCCCGAATAATGCGGATCACCTCGTCGAGATTGAGATAGGCGACGAGATAGCCTTCCAGCACTTCGAGCCGCCGCGCGATCTTGTCGAGGCGGAATTTCGAGCGCCGGACCAGCACTTCCTTGCGATGTTCGAGCCAGGCCCGGAGCGCCTCGCGCAAATTCATCACGCCCGGCACCTGGCCGGCCGACAGCACGTTGAGGTTCAGCGGAAAGCGGTTTTCGAGTTCGGTCGTCCGGAACAGCGATTCCATCAGATGCTCGGGCTCGACGGTCCGCGACTTCGGCACCAGCACGAGGCGGATTTCCTCGGCGCTTTCGTCGCGCACATCTTCGAGCAGCGGCAGCTTGCGCGCCTGCAGCAGCTCCGCGAGCTTCTCCACCAGCTTCGACTTCTGCACCTGATAGGGAATCTCGGTGACGACGATCTGATAGCCGCCGCGCGGCAGCTCTTCCTTCTCCCACCGGGCCCGCACGCGAAAGCCGCCGCGCCCGGTCTCGTAAGCCTCGAGGATCGCCTCGCGCGTCTCGACGATGATGCCGCCGGTCGGAAAGTCCGGCCCTTGCACGAATTCGACAAGCTTCGCCATCCGCGCATTGGGATATTTGATGAGATGCAGCGCCGCGTCGCAGAGCTCGGCCGCGTTATGCGGCGGAATGCTGGTCGCCATGCCGACCGCGATCCCCGAGGCGCCGTTGGCGAGCAGTTGCGGAAAGGCGCCCGGCAGCACGATGGGTTCCCGGTCCTCGCCGTCATAGGTCTCGCGGAAATCGACCGTGTCTTCGTCGAGCCCTTCGAGCAGCAGCCCCGCCACCGCCGTCAGCCGCGCTTCCGTGTAGCGCATGGCCGCCGCGTTATCGCCGTCGACATTGCCGAAATTGCCCTGCCCGTCGACCAGCGGATAACGCACCGAAAAACTCTGCGCGAGCCTGACCAGCGCGTCGTAGACCGACTGGTCGCCATGCGGGTGATAGCGGCCGATGACATCGCCCACCACGCGCGCCGATTTCTTGAACCCCGATCCCGGATCGAGCTTCAACTGCTGCATCGCGAACAGCACGCGGCGATGCACCGGCTTCAGCCCGTCGCGAACATCCGGCAGCGCCCGGTGCATGATCGTCGACAGCGCATAAGCCAGATACCGCGTCTCCAGCGCCTCGCGCAGATTGACTTCATGCTCCGGCTCGATCGGCGGCGGCGTAACGGCTTTGGTCATGGGTCTTGTCCAACTGCAAAACAAACCCGTCATGGCCCGATTTATTCGGGCCATCCACGTCTTGGCGGCATTCTCTGAAAGAAAGACGTGGATGACCCGGCCAGGCCGGGTCATGACGAAACAGGGGCGTCAACACACTATACCAGCGATTCGTCCCTCACTCCGCCCTCGCCGCGATCTTCTCCATCAGCCGGATCCGCGCGTCGGGCAGATGCCGCCCCTGCGGCGCATAGAGATGCCGTTCGAGGAAATGCCCGGTCATCCGCAAACCTTCGGCAACCTCCGCCGCGCTCGCTTCGCCGGCCTGCGACGCGAGCAGAAATCCCGGCAGCCGGAACAGCCTCTCCTTGTAGGCCTCGCCCGCTTCGCGGCTGACCGCGCCGCCGCTTTTCGGCGACACGTAAATCAGGTCGTCCCGTCCCCCCGTCGCCGCGCATTGCGTCAGGTCGAGCCCGAAACCAAGCTCCTGCAACATCCCGAGTTCGAAGCGCACGAAAACCGCCGGCCACACACGGCCGTCTTCCATCGTCCCGAGCAGCACGTCATAAGCGTCGTAAAGCGAGGGATGCGCCTGCCGCTCCGGGATTGCCTCGGCAATCGAGCTTGCCGCGCTCAAGGCCAGCAGCGCCAGCGCATCGTCCATCAGGAGGCCCGCCAGCGGCTTCACGAGCTCCACCTGATAGGTGCCGAGATGTTCCGAAAGCCGCGCCCGCCAATGCGCCGCGAGCTTGTTGCCGGGCTGCAGCACACCCTTCATCCGCCGCGACGCCCCGCCGCGCACCAGCCCGAGATGCCGCCCCTGCGCGCGCGTGAACAGCTCGACAATGGCGCCGTTCTCGCCATGCGCCCGCGCCGACAGCACAAACCCCTCGTCACGCCATTCCACGTTCGCATTCTTCCTTATCCGTCATGGCCCGCTTCATGCGGGCCATCCACGTCTTCTTTATCTTTTCCATGGTCAATCAGGAGTTCGACAGCATCAATCCCTCACCGCCCCTTCGAACACCCGACACACAAATGCGCCGCCGGATCGGCCGCGAGCCGCTTCTCTGCGATGGCCTCGCCGCAGGCGCCGCAAAATCCATATTCGCCCGCTTCTATGCGCGCCAGCGCCGCCTCGACCTGCGCCATGCGGACGTGCCGCCGCTTCTCGGTCGCCTGCGCCATCGCCTGCGCCTGCAGCGCGTCCATGCGCGACAGCCGCCCGACGCTCTGCTGGTCGAGCGTCACCGGCGCACGATCCTCCGCCGTCGACGCAGACTCGGCGCGCAACGCCTGAAGCTCCGCTTCGAGCAGCGGCCGGAATCGCGCGGCAAGCGCGTCTTCGGACATTCGGTGATCCCTCTCTCGTCCTTCCCGCGGCGCGCAAAATGCGCCCTTTCCAGCATGAATGCTTGCGTCAACCTGCCACAAATTTTGCGCTACACAAGAGCATCGAACTGGGCTAGGTTCCGCCTCGTGCGGATGCCCGGCCGAAACAGGCCCGGCCCCGCCTGTCCCCAACATTTCGGGGACGATTTCGAAGCTGAAAGTTCGGCGATCTGTGTGACTGGAGCGATGGCTGCGAGCCATCCGCCACGATCTCGACAGCCGGGCTGCGCCGCAATATGCGGTGCCGTTGGCCTTCGGATCGTCCATTCGCACATGCGGCTCCCGCCGCGTGACCGCCGTTCCCTTGCCTTCGATCCGAAAATGGAGAGCAGATGGATACGTACGGAAAAAACTTCACTGCAAATGACAATGAAACGCCGGAAGCCCCCGTGGTCGAAACGCGCAGCCGCCACGCCTCGCTGATCGGGGATTCGATCGTCAACGAACAGGGCTGCGGCCCCGAGCCGATCGGCCTGCGCCCCGTGCCTGAAGAATTGCGGTGACGGTGGCGAAAATTTGAGAATACCGCAAACCGGTTAGAGCGTTTCCAGGTGAAGTGGAATCCGGTTCACCGTCCGGAAACGCGACGAAGCTAGAGACATGGAGCGTGAGACCATATGAGACGATTGAAACTTGTTCTGAAAGACCGGCTCGACCTGGAGAAGGTCGATGAAATGTCGGACTTCCTTGCTCGCGAATGCCCGCAACAGCACACCATCGTGCGTTTCGATGGCCGTATCTCGATCCTGATGCGCGACGACAGCAAAATGGACGACATTCGGGGCCGCTACGCCGATCTGATCGAGGAAGTCAGGGACGTCTACTGACCGCCGGCCGGCACGACTGCCGATCGAAAAGTCGTGCTCCCGGTCCGTTTGTGCCGCCGATACCGGCATTGTCCTCACCCTCGCGAAGGGCCGTCCGGATGAGTGAATATTTCGCCGCTCTTTCGTCGCCGCTTGTCTCGGTTCCCGGTTTCCGGCCAAATTTCGCCTTTGCGTCGGTCCCGTCCGGCGGAATTTTTCGCTACACAGGCGCTTCCGCATCGTCTAACGTTCGCTGCAGCGGAGCCGGTGTTTGAAGCTCCGCAAACACCCCGAACAATGGGGCACATCCGAAGCGACAGGCTCGGTGACATCGGACAACTCAGGCATCTTGCCTGCGTCCCGACCACCGGCCGCCGCAAGAGAATGTGGCCCGGTGCCGGTCAATCCGGTGTTCCCCGTAGAACGATGGTTCGACGGACGCCGTCCTTTGCTTCGCATTTTGGGGAAGCGAATGAACAAGTACACGGACAAGTCGAAGCCGTCCTTCGATGGCGACAAGACCCGGTTTGCCGTCGAAACCCGCTCCGCGAGCGAATCTTTCGGCAAGGACTCCGTCGTCGATGAACGCGGCTGCGGCCCCGAACCCATCGGTCTTCGTTCCGATTTCGAGATGGAGTGACGTCATGGAATCGCCGGCACCCGCGACCGATGCGGACACACTTCCCGCACAGCCTGCCACGACCCGCCGCGACTGCGCCCTGTGCGGTGCGCCGCCGTCGAGCGGCAGGATGCTGGCTTATGGCAATGCCGAGTGGCCGATGCGCCAATGCGTCTGCGGTTTCGTTTATCTGGAGAAGGCACCCGTCTACGAAGAGCTCGCTTCCAATCTCGCCTGGGAAAAATCCCACGGCGCGGAAACGGAACGGCGCATGAAGGAAGACAGGGTCGCGCAAACGATCAGCAAGAAAACACGCTGGCGTATGCACCTCTTCAAGCGCCGCAACATGACGGAACTGCTGGTCCGGTCCTGCGTCGAGGGTGACGTTCTGGATATCGGCTGCGCTACCGGCCTCCACCTGATGGGCCTGCCTCCGGAAGTTCGGCCGCATGGCATCGAGATCTCCGAATATCTCGGCCGGCAGGCGCGGGAAAACTTCGAGTCCCGTGGTGGAACCGCATATATCGGCCCGGCGCTTCACGTCATGCGCGAGCTGCCGTCCGGAAAGTTCGCCGCCATCGCCATGCGGTCCTATCTCGAACACGAAGCTCAGCCGTCGGACGTTCTTGCGGAGGCACAACGTATTCTGAAACCTGGCGGCGTCCTGTTCATCAAGGTACCGAACTATGCCTCGGTCAACCGCTTCGTGCGCGGCCGCAAGTGGTGTGGATTCCGCCTGCCCGATCACCTCAACTACTTCACTCCTTCCTCTCTCGCGCGCATGCTCCGCGCTGCGAAATTTTCCGTGAAGCAGCCTTGGAGCTGGCGCCTGCCGACCGGCGACAACATGTGGGTCGAAGCACGCATCCTCAGACTGCTGATGTTCTTTCAGATAGGTGTCGTATGACACGTCTCAAGCTGCTTCTTTCACCCAACCTCTCCCTGCTGACGGAAAAGAGTGTTTTCGAGTTCCTCTCCGGCGAATGGCCGCACAAATACACGGTGGAGCGGTTCGATGGCCGCGTTTCGATATATCTCAAGGATGAATCCGGATTGACCGAAATCGAAAATCGCTTTCCGGGGATCGTTCAGGATGTGAAATATGTCTGCTGAACGGGCATCTCCCGGTGGATTATTCTAGCCGATCTTGCGGGAAAACGCGGACTGGATACGGCAACGGACCACGCCGGGGAAATACAACCGGAATGCCGCTGCTGAATTTGAGTGCCTCATTGAAACAAGGGTCGTCATGGCAAATCTTCACACCGTCTGGCTCGGCATCGACATGTCGTGCGAAGTGCTGGAGCTTCTGGATGAGTTGCGTGGGCTGAGCTGCGGTGAGCGAGCCTTTGCCTCGTTTTCCGGCGGCGAGGCGGCAATGCATTTTTCTTCTCTTGCCGACGCGACCGCTTTCGTTGGCCTTTTCTCCTTCCTGCTGGAGGAAATGACCGGCGACGAGCGCGCGAAGACAGAATCGGCGCGCGGCCGATGAGCGAACTCTTTGCCGAACTCGACTACCGCCCCACGCCGCTCGGCGCGCTGACCTTGCGCCGGCGCCGCGAGCTGTCGCTCGGCGTCGATGTCTACGAGATCAAGCTCGGCGACGAATATCTGATGTCGAGCCTCTTCACGGCTTCCGAGGAAGCCCTCGCCCGCCTTGCGCTTGCCGACCTCGACGGCGCCCATTTCGATGTCGTGGTCGGCGGCCTTGGCCTCGGCTACACGGCCCGCGCGGTGCTGGAAGACAACAAGGTCGATTCGCTGGTCGTTGTGGAATTTCTGGATGCGGTGGTCGAGTGGCACGAAGAGGGCTTGCTGCCGCTTGGCCCGGAACTCAGCGGCGATCCCCGCTGCCGCTTTGCGCGCGGTGATTTCTTCGCCCTCGCCGCGGCCGGAAACGGCTTCGTCGCCGAGCACAGGGGCCGCCGCTACGACGCGATACTGGTCGACATCGACCACGCACCGGATTTCTGGCTCGCGGAGGCGAACGGCGCATTCTATCGCGAGGAAGGTTTGAAGAAAGTCGCTGGCGTCTTGCGGCCCGGCGGCATTTTCGGTCTCTGGTCGAACGACCGGCCGGACGAAGCCTTCGTGAAGCGCCTTGCCGCCGTCTTCGCCGAAGCGCGCGCCGAGCCGGTGACGTTCAAGAATCCGCTGCAGCAGGACCGCGAATTCACGCAGACCGTTTATCTGGCGCGAACCGCCTGATGTCCGTTCCCGAATCCTGCCCCGTTTGCTGCGTGCCTTCGCCCGTCCCCTTCATGGAGGTCGGCCCGCTGCGCTACTGGAAATGCGAAACCTGCGAGGCACGCTTCCTCGATCCCGCGCAGCACCCCGCGCCCGATGTCGAGCGCGCGCATTACCTGACCCACGAAAACGATCCCGCCGATCAGCGCTACCGCGCTTTCCTGTCGAAGCTCGCCACGCCGCTGCTGGCGCGCCTCGCGCCCGGCTCGTCCGGCCTCGACTATGGCTGCGGCCCCGGCCCCGCTTTGGCTGCCATGCTCCGCGAGGCCGGCCACGAAATGGCGCTCTACGATCCCTTCTTCCACCCCGACGAAAAAGCGCTTGCCCGCAGCTACGACTTCATCGCCTGCACCGAAACAATCGAACATTTCCACCGCCCGGCCGACGAGTTCGACCGCCTGCACAACCTTCTCCGTCCCGGCGGCTGGCTCGGCCTGATGACGAGCTTCCAGACCGACGATGCCCGCTTCGCCGACTGGCACTACCGCAAGGACCCGACCCATGTGGTCTTCTACCGCGAGGAAACGTTCCGCATCGTCGCGGCATGGCGCGGCTGGACCTGTGAATTCCCGGCGCCGAATATTTGCCTCGTTCGCAAGGCGACATCTCTTCCGCTTTGATGCCCGCCGGTCCGCATCTCTTTATCCGTCCCCCTTCTTCCGCTAGAACCGGCAGCGAATACAACACGCACCAATTCGCCGGCGCCTGCGCACCAAACGACACGAACGGGATATGAAACCGGAAGAAGCAGAAGAACGAACGCGCCTCCAGGCCTGCCTCGAAGCCATCGACCTGAACCTGCAGGCGATCGGCTCGCGTCTCCACGCCTATGCGCAGGAGGTCAAGGAGAGCAAGACCCATATATGGGAAGCGCGCCGCGACATGGATCACATCGAGAAGATCGCGATCCGCGAAACCATCGACCAGAAGCTGCGCTCGGCCGAGGTAATCCGCGCCCAGCGGCAAAAGCTGCGGAAGCTCCGGCGCTCGCCCTATTTCGGCCGGGTGGATTTCACCCGTCAGGGCAAGGCCGATGCCGAACCCGTCTATGTCGGCGTTCACGATTTCCAGGACGACGAGACGAAGAAGACGCTTGTCTACGACTGGCGCGCGCCGATCTCATCCCTGTTCTACGATTACGAGACCGGCCCCGCGCGCTACGAAACGCCCGGCGGCGAAGTCTCGGGCCGGATCGAGCGGAAGCGGCAGTTCCGCATCCGCGACGGGCAACTGGAATTCATGCTTGAATCCGGTCTGAACATCGTCGACGAAGTGTTGCAGCAGGAGCTCAGCCGCTCCTCCGACGACGGCATGAAAAATATCGTCGCGACGATCCAGCGCGACCAGAACGCCATCGTCCGCGACGCGGAGGCGCACACGCTCATCATCCAGGGCGTCGCCGGCTCCGGAAAAACCTCCATCGCGCTGCACCGCATCGCCTTCCTGCTCTACCGTTTCAAGGACTCGCTCGGCTCGAGCGACGTGCTGATCGTCTCGCCGAACCGTGTCTTCGCCGACTATATCGGCAACGTCCTTCCCGAACTCGGCGAGGAAATGGTCGGCGAAATCGGCATGGAAGATCTGGCCGGGGAACTTCTCGGTCACAAATACCGTTTTCAGACCTTCTTCGAACAGACCGCTCAATTGCTTGAGAAGGACGACGAGGCCCTGAAGGCGCGCATCGCGGCCAAGGCCTCTCCCGATTTCCTGAAGCGGATCGACGCTTATGTCGAACATCTGGAAGCCGGTTCCTTCGCCGCCGTCGAATGGCGGACCGGAAAGCGCATCGTGCCCGAGTGGTTCTTCGAGGAGAGTTGGCGCAAATATCGCGGCATGGGCCTCACCGAACGCATCGGCCATGTCGTCGGCGCGGCCGAACACCAGATCGGCATTTACTACAATCACGATCTCCGCACCGAGGAACGCCGCTCCCTCCGCGAAGCGGTGCGCGGCATGGTGCGCCGCCCGGCGCTGCGCGAAGCCTACAAGAACCTCTTCGTCTGGATGGAGCGGCCCGATCTCTACAAGACCGCTGGCGGCCGGCTCGAATATGCCGATGTCTTCCCCCTGATCCATCTGAAGATGAAGCTTGAAGGCATCGAAAATCCGTACAAGGACGTCAAGCATCTGCTGATCGACGAAATGCAGGATTACACGCCGCTGCAATACGCCGTTCTCGGCCGGCTCTTCAACTGCCGCAAGACGATCCTCGGCGACGCCTCCCAGGCGGTAAATCCCTACAGCGCGTCGACCGCCGGCCAGATACGCGACGTCCTGCGCGCCGCCGCGCCGGTCAAACTCACCCGCAGCTACCGCTCCACATGGGAGATCATGCGGTTCGCGCTCGCCATTTCGCCCAACGACGAACTGATCCCGATGGAGCGGCACGGCGAGCCGCCGCAGCTTGTCGTCTGCAGGAAACAGGGCGATGTCGTCACGCGGCTCATCCGCGAGATCGGCGAATTCGAATCCTCCGATCACAAGACGCTCGCCATCATCGCCCGCACGCAGAAAGAAGCGAAGAAGGTTCACGCCGCCCTCGCCGCCGCAGGCCGGGAGGTACGCCTGCTCGACGGCGCGAGCGCGGGCTTTTCGGCCGGCGCGATGATCTGCACCGCCCATCTCGCAAAGGGCCTCGAATTCGACCGGGTGATCGTCCCCGGCGCGAGCGCCGCCAACTACAGCACCGAAATGGACCGCAACCTGCTCTACGTCGCCTGCACCCGCGCCATGCACCGCCTCACCCTCATCGCCAACGGCGCCCCCGCGCCCTTCCTGCCGAAGCAGCCGTAGCGGAGCGCATCCGCGCGGAACGGACAACGCATGGCCACGCAACACCCCAACCAAAAACCGTCATTGCGAAACGCGGCGAAGCATCCCGGAAAGCGGCATGCGCTGAGTTCGCGGCTCTCTGGGTTGCTTCGTCGCGGCTTCGCCGCGCCTCGCAATGACGAAGCTGTCAATTCTTGCCCCACGAACGCGCTACTTCTCACCCTCCCCTGGGGGCCTGTCCTCCGAAGCGCTTCTTGGCGCGTAGGGGGAAGGCTCGAAATTTGAAAAGCGCCTTGCGCGCTGGCGCGGCAACGGCTTGAGTTCGCGAGCCCAATCATGCCAGATCATGCCAAATCATGAATAAACCGGAAGCACCTCAACCCAGGGCCTGGCTCAACCGCACCGTTCTCGGCGCCGGGATCACCAGTGCGTTGGGCGACTTCTGCTACGAGACGACGACCGTCATCCTGCCGGGCTTTCTTGCCGTTCTCGGCATTCCGGCGGCCGCGCTCGGCCTCATCGAAGGGGCCGCCGACGCGATCGCCAGCTTCACCAAAATGTTCTCGGGCTACATCGCCGACAAGTTCGGCCACCGCAAGACGCTGGTCATTGTGGGCTACGCATTGACGCCGGTCGGTCAAGCCCTGATCGCCCTCGCCGTCGGCTGGCCGCTCATTCTTCTGGGCCGCATCGTATCGTGGTTCGGCAAGGGCCTCCGCGGCCCCTTGCGCGATGCCATCATCGTGCAGGCCATCGCGCCTGAAACGCGCGGCCGCGCCTTCGGGTTTCACCGCGCAATGGACTCGCTCGGCGCCATTGCCGGCCCGCTTCTTGGCGTCGCGCTGCTCGGTTGGGCGCAGACCCTGCCCTGGGACAGCGCGGACGAACCGTTCCGGCTGGTCTTCTGGTTGACCCTGATCCCCGGCCTCCTCGCGGTTCTCGCCTTTTTGACGCTGGTGCGCGATCCCGAACACACACCCAATCCGGCGATGAAATTCATGTCGACGCTCAAGGGCCTGCCGGCGCGTTTCAAACGCTATCTCGCCGCTGTCGGCATTTTCGGCATGGGCGATTTCTCGCACGCTCTGCTGATCCTCGCCGCAACGCAACTGCTCACACCTTCGATGGGCGTCGTGCAGGCGGCCCAGGTCGCCGGACTTCTCTATGTCGGGCGCAACACCGTACAGGTCGTCGCATCATGGCCCGTTGGCGCGCTCGCCGACCGTTTTGGCGCCCGGCCGGTGCTGATCGTCGGCTATGCGCTGGGCGTCCTGACCGCAGTTCTGACGGCCCTCGTCTTCGCCACCGGCAACGGCGATAGAATCGCTCTTCTGACTGGCATCTTTTTTATCGCTGGCCTCTATGTCGCGGTGCAGGAAGCGCTTGAAGCGACGGTCACGGCCGGCATGGTCGAAGAGCGCACGCTGGCGACGGGCTACGGCGCACTCGGCACGGTCAATGGCGCCGCGAAGTTCTTCTCCAGCGCCGCCGTCGGTATTCTCTGGACGGCGGTCTCGCCGCAATTCGGCTTCGGCATGGCAGCGCTTCTCATGGCGGCGGGCACGCTGGCGCTGATACGCCTGCGCTGATCGCCTCCTCACTCCTTCGGAAAATCGAGCCCCATCTCGCGGTAGCGTTCGCGGTCGTCCGACCAGTTCTCGCGCACCTTGACGAACAGGAAGAGATGCACGCGGCATTCGAGCATCTCTTCAAGCTCCTCGCGCGCCAGTCGCCCGACGCCTCGCAATGACGAAGCTGTCAATTCTTGCCCCGCGAACACGCCACTTCTCACCCTCCCCTCGGGGAATACCGTGACAGGAGCAACGTTCCATTCTGAGCAGGGGGATCGCTGCGCCTTTCATCGTATTTTAAATGCTCCAGGAGAGCGCAAAACAATGCGGCCGGACGGCTATAGCTCATCACTAAAACATGAGACAGGCGGAAATCCAGCGTCGATAGAGGGGTAAAATCGCGTGGCTATAGTAGCCGATACCCTTTTGGGAACCACACTCCACGCCAGACCGGAGCTTCCATGTTAGGTATTACATGCCCCCGGTCGAGCGTCGAGATGTCCACATTCTCAATGACTCTCTTTATCTGCGGGATAGCTTCGTCTTTGAACACCGACTGACGGAGCAAGGTGATAGCGTCATCGTAGCTATATGCAGTAACCCCACAGCCAAATTGCAACGGGCTGTATTTGGGCAACTCATCAAAACTGAACCAGTACCGCTTCAACAAGGCATCAACCTCACGGTTCAATACGGTGACAGGAGCAACGCTCCCTTCCCAGCATGGAAATAGATGCTCCTGTCACAGCATTCGGGTCCAAACCCGCTACGAAACCTGATCTATCTGCGTGATCCGGCGTGCGTGGCGCGCTTCACCCGGAAACGGTGCGGCGAGCCAGCGCGCGACGGCGTCTTTGGCTTGATCGAGCGTAAGAAACCGAAGGCCGAGGGAGAGCGCATTTGCGTTGTTGTGTTCGCGCGTCGAGGCCAGAATATCCAGACGTTTGCCGGAAGCGTCCACTTGCTCGCTCCCGGGGTCGCCATAATAGAGCGCGCAGCGAACGCCTTTGAACCTGTTCGCGACGATCGCTTCGCCTTGTCCGGAAGCCCCGGCAACGATGGTGCGACTGTCTTTCCCGGCGGCGACATCTTCCGAAAGTTTTCTGGCGGCATTGGCGACGATTCCCGGATAGTCGTCCTGCGGATCGTCTACCAGGGCACCGCAGTCTTCGACCTCGCATTTGAGTTGATCGCGGACATATTCGACAAGCTTGTTCTTGGTATCGAATCCGGCATGGTCCGAAGCGAAATAAACTTTCATGGCCATATGGCAGCACCTTCAAGACAGAGGTTTTTCACAGGCTTCAGATAAATTTCCAGTCGGTCATGATGCGGAAACCGGCCGCACGGTCAGCATAGGTCAGACTGCACCCTCCCCCGTGTCGTCCCGCACCGGCGTCACCAGAATCTTGTCGATGCGGCGTCCGTCCATGTCGACGACCTCGTAGCGATGCCCCTTGAACGTGAAGGCCTCGCCCGTTTGTGGCAAATGGCCGAACTGCAGAAGCGCCAGGCCGGCGACCGTCTGGAAGTCGCCGCCAATAGCGCCGGCATCGATCCGCACCGCGAATTCGTCGACCGGCATGGCGCCGTCGACGAGCCATGAGCCGTCGGCCCGCCGCTCCATCATTTTCTCCTGTTCCTCGCCGCGTTTGGGCAGCTCGCCGGCAATCGATTCGAGAATGTCGGTCAGGGTTACGATGCCCTGCGTCGATCCGTACTCGTCGACGACGACCGCGAAATGCACCTTGTCGCGCTTGAACCGGTCGAGCAGCCGCAAAACCTCCTTGCGGTCCGGCACGACGATCGCCGGCGCGAGAAAACGGTCCAGTTCCAGCGTTCCGCCTTCCAGCGCCGCCGGCAATATGTCCTTCACATGCACGACGCCAATGGCTTCATCGACCGATCCGTCGCACACCAGAAGCCGCGAGAAACGGTGCGTGCGGACGGTTTCCGAAATTTCCTGCGCCGTCGCATGCCTGTCGATCCATACAAGATCCGGACGCGGCGTCATGATCGCGCGCACCGTGCGGTCGGCAAGCCTGAGCACACCCTCGATCATCTCGCGCTCCTGTGGCATGAAGACGCCGGCCCGCGTACCTTCCGCGATCAGCGATTTCACCTCGTCTTCGGTCACCGTGGATTGCCGCGTGCCGCCGAGCCCCAGCAGCTTCAGCACCGCATCGATCGATACCTTGAGAACCCACACCGCCGGCGCCGCAACCAGCGACAGCAACTGCATCGGTGGCGCGATCGCCGCGGCCACGCGCTCGGGACTGAGCAGCGCGATGCGCTTGGGCACCAGCTCGCCGGCGACCAGCGACAGATAGGTGATCGACACGACGACAACGGCGATGCCGCCCGCGGGCCCGTAATCCGCCAGCATGGGGAAAGTCGCAAGCCAGGTGCCGAGCCGCAAGCCGAGCGTCGCGCCGCTGAACGCACCCGCGACGACGCCGACAAGCGTAATGCCGATCTGGACCGTGGCGAGGAACCGGCTCGGATCGTCGATCAGCAGCAGTGCCCGCCGCGCGCCCGCGCTGCCCTCCCGCGCCATCTGTTCGAGCCGCACCTTTCGGGACGACACGACGGCAAGCTCCGACATCGCCAGCACGCCGTTGACGGCGATCAGAAGCAATACGACCAGAAGTTCGATATAGACCATGGGTCCTTCGCTCACTCCTTCGGAAAGTCGAGCCCCATCTCGCGGTAGCGTTCGCGGTCGTCCGACCAGTTCTCGCGCACCTTGACGAAGAGAAAGAGATGCACGCGGCACTCGAGCATCTCTTCAAGCTCCTCGCGCGCGAGCTGCCCGATCGTCTTGATCGTCTGTCCGCCCTTGCCGAGCGCGATCTTCTTCTGGCTCTCGCGCTCGACATAGATGACCTGCGCAATGCGGATCGAGCCGTCCTTTTTCTGCTCCCATTCCTCCGTCTCGACCGTCAGCGAATAGGGCAGCTCGTCATGCAGCCGCAGGAAAAGTTTCTCGCGCGTGATCTCGGCGGCGAGCGAGCGCAGCGGCACATCGGCCGCCTGGTCTTCGGGATAATGCCACGGGCCTTCCGGCATCAGCGCCGCGATATGGCGCTTGAGGTCGTCGACGCCGTCGCCCGTCAGCGCCGAAATCATGAAGGTCTCGGTGAAGATCCCCGTTTCGGCGAGCGCCGCGGCCGTCTTCAGCAGTTTCTCGCGCGCGCAGGCATCCGCCTTGTTCAGCACAAGGATCGCTTTCCGGCCTTGCGCCTTCAGCCCCTCGACGATGCGGTCGAGATCGCTGTCGCGGCCGCTCTCCATGTCGACCATCAGCACGATGAGGTCGGCATCCCCCGCGCCCCCCCAGGCCGCATCCACCATCGCCCGGTCGAGCCGCCGCTTCGGCTTGAATATCCCCGGGGTATCCACGAACACGATCTGGGTGTTTCCTTCCATCGCGATGCCGCGGATGCGCGCGCGCGTCGTCTGCACCTTGTGGGTGACGATCGCGACCTTCGATCCGACCATCCGGTTGAGCAGAGTCGATTTCCCCGCATTCGGCGCCCCGATTATGGCGACAAACCCGCAGCGTTGCGGTCCCGGTCGGCTGCTCTGGTTTTCCATCTTTTCTCGTTTGTGACAGTTTTATGACAGTTTTTTGACAGAGGCCTGTTTCAGACCCAGACGCCCTCTGCCTCGAGCAGCGCCTGGGCGGCCGCCTGCTCCGCCTGCCGTTTCGAATTTCCCTTTGCGGCCAATGGCTTGCGCCCCTCGACCAGCACCTCGACCGTGAATTCCGGCGCGTGATCGGGGCCTTTGCGCGCCGTCTGCCTGTAGGTCGGCGCGGAGAGCCCGCTTGCATGTGCCCATTCCTGCAGCGCCGTCTTGGCGTCGCGCGGAATTTCCGTATGTTTATCAATGAGATGCGCCCATTGACCTTCGATGAAGCGGGTCGCCTCTTCCATCCCGCCATCGAGATAGAGCGCGGCGATCAGCGCCTCGCAGCCATCGGCAAGAATGGCGGATTTCTGCCGTCCGCCGGCCTTTTCCTCGCCCGCGCCCATCGTGATATAGGCACCCAGATCGATGCGCGCAGCCACCGCCGCGCACGCCTCCTTGCGGACCAAGGCATTGAATCTGATCGCCAATTCGCCTTCGTCCGCCTCCGGAAAGAGCCGCAGCAGCCAGTCGGCGACCGTGAGCGCCAGCACCCGGTCGCCCAGGAATTCGAGCCGCTGGTAGTTTTCCGGGCCCGCGCTCGGATGCGTCAGCGCCCGCGCAAGGAGCGCCATGTCCTTGAATTTATAGGACAATTTCTCTTCAAGCGCGGCGCTCAATCGGTCCACTTGCCGATCCGGTTCCATCTGATCGCCGAGGGCCATTTCCAGAACTGCCAGAACGACGCGCTGCCGTCGGCCGAGAAGAAAATGATCTCGGCCCGGCCGACCAGGTTCTCGAAAGGCACGTATCCGACAGAATCCGGCACGCGGCTATCGCTCGAATTGTCGCGATTGTC
Source organism: Parvibaculum sp. (assembly GCF_040882025.1). Lineage (GTDB taxonomy): Bacteria > Pseudomonadota > Alphaproteobacteria > Parvibaculales > Parvibaculaceae > Parvibaculum. The sequence continues at coordinate 23,672 of NZ_JBBECC010000100.1, forward strand.
GCCCATCATGAAGTAATGGCCCTCGGGAACGATGTAGAGACCCGTATTGTCCCACACACTGTTCGGAACCATGTCCAGCGTAATATAGGAAACGCCGTTGGGCAGCGTCTCCATATACTGTGGAATACGGCGCACATTGCCCGAAGAATTTCGCTCTATGAAGTCATCCACGCGCTGGCGCGGCACCGCCACATCGTTGATGTAGAGAACCCCGTCCTGCATCTGCACGGTGTCGCCGGGTAACCCTATGACGCGCTTGATGAAATCGGTCCGGTTGTCGGTCGGCACCTTGAACACCGCGATGTCGCCCCGATCGGGCGCCGAACCCAGTACCCGTCCGCTGAAGATCCCCGGACTGAACGGCAGCGAATGCCGCGAATAGCCGTAACTGTATTTGGAAACAAAGAGATAGTCGCCAATCAGCAGCGTCGATTCCATCGAACTCGAGGGAATGAAAAAGGGCTGGAAGAGCAAGGCCCGGATGAAAAGCGCAATCAGCAGCGCATAGCCGATGGTCCGTACATTCTCGGCCAGCGACCCGCTGCGCAGTTTCTTCGCGTTTTCCATCATCGTCATCTTCCGGCTCCTGCCCCTCGAAAACGGCGGACCATACCACAATCGGCCGCCGCGTCTGCCCCCCGGGTTCAGCCCCGCGGAACTGCGGAAATGATAACAAAAGCCTGTGCTTGCGGGTGGTCGTCCGTGATCGTCAGATGAATAATCGCCTCCATCCCCGCCGGTGTGATCTCCGCGAGCCGCGCCAGTGCGCCGCCCGTCAGCGCCATGGTCGGCTGTCCCGAGCGCAGATTGACGACACCCATGTCGCGCCAGAATATGCCGCGCCGGAAGCCGGTTCCAAGCGCCTTCGAACAGGCCTCTTTCGCCGCGAAACGCTTGGCATATGAAGCCGCCCGCATGCGCCGGCTTTCGGATTTGCGCCGCTCGACATCCGTGAATATCCGCTCGATAAAGCGCTCGCCGAACCGCTCGAGCGTCAACTCGATGCGGCGTATGTCGATGATATCGTTGCCTATTCCAAGGATCATCGGCGGTCCTCCGCACCGGGCAGCGCCGCCCGCCCGCCGGCCCGCGCCTCGTCCATCACCATGCGCATCCGCCTGATGCTTCCGTCGAGCCCGGTAAAGATCGCCTCGCCGACCAGAAAATGGCCGATATTGAGTTCCGTCAGCTCCGGCAGCGCCGCAACGGGCGCCACCGTGTCGAATGTCAGCCCGTGCCCCGCATGGACTTCAAGACCCATGGCAGCGCCGTTGCGCGCGGCCCCGGCAAGCCGTGCCATCTCCGCGTCGCGCTTGGCATTTTCATGCGCCAGCGCCGCGTCGCAATAGGCGCCCGTATGCAATTCCACGATATGGGCGCCGAGCGAACGCGCCGCTTCGAGTTGTCTTGTCTCCGCATTGATAAACAAGGACACGCGGATTCCCTTGTCCGAAAGCCGCGCGACAACCGGTGCCAGATAATTGTGAAGCCCCGCCGCGTCGAGCCCGCCCTCCGTCGTTACCTCCTCGCGCCGCTCCGGCACGATGCAACAGGCGTTGGGTACATGGCGAAGCGCGATGTCGAGCATCTCGGGCGTCGCCGCCATTTCGAGGTTGAGCGGCAACCCAATCTCGCCTTTCAGCCGTGCGATATCCCCGTCGCGTATGTGCCGTCGATCTTCACGCAGATGGGCAGTAATGCCGTCGGCCCCTGCCGCCGCGGCAACTCTGGCCGCACGCACGGGATCGGGATGCTCGCCGCCACGCGCATTCCGAATTGTCGCGACATGATCGATATTGACGCCGAGGCGCAGGTGAGGTGTCGGGCTCATGCTCGCTGTTTCCGTTTTTCGTCCATGGTCATTCACGCATATCGCCTGCAGGTGGCTGGGAATCGGGGAACAGTACAAGCGCACGCTCCGCGAGCCGCCGCCGTCGACGCAACTGGTAGGCCTCGACGCCGCTGCGCGTCACAACATAGGTTACACACCCGAGAACGATGCCGACCGGAATCGCACCGACCGTCAGCGGCACCAGCAGCGGCAGTATCATGTCGAAGGCGCGATCGCTCTGCAGCGTTTCCGCGATATCCGGGTCCGCCCCCACCGGCGCCCCCACCATATAGCGGCCGACCTCATAGACGATGAACCAGATGGCGGGAAAGGTCAGCGGGTTGCCGACAAATGTACCGATAGCGCTGGCAATCAGATTGCCTCGCAATATCCATGCGACGAGCATCGCAATCAGTATATGAAACCCGAAAAATGGCGTGCAGGATGCGAAGACGCCCGCAGCGACGCCCATGGCGATCGCATGCGGCGTTCCCGACAGACGCCAGATTCGCCGCCATCCATACTGGATGGCACGCTTCCAGCCCGCGCTCGGCCAGAATGTTTCCCGGAGTTTCCGGAGTGGATGAAGTTCGACGCGACGCCGAAACAAGGGGATCGTCTCCTCTAGGCGATGCCGCGGCTGCCGGGCTTTTCAGCCGGCAGTGCCGCAAGCTCTTTCGGGAGCTTGTCGGCCGGGTAGGCCGGTATGTCTATGCGGGCAAGCGAAATGAGCTTGGCACCGACCTTCGCCTTGCCACCCGAGCGGTCAATAAGGCACGCCGCGGCGACAACCTTCGCGCCGGTCTTGCGAATAGCCTGAATGCATTCGCGGGATGACAATCCAGTCGTCACGATATCCTCGACCATCACCACTCGCATGCCTTTCTTGAGCGGAAATCCCCGCCGCAACACGAACTCACCTTTTTCCCGCTCGACATACATTGCCGGCACCTTCAGGTAGCGGGCCGTCTCATAACCCGGAATGATCCCGCCGACAGCGGGCGAAACAATGGCATCGAACGATCCATCAACCTCCTCTTCGATCCTGGCCGCCAGTGCCTTGCAGAGCCGGGCCGTCCGCTTGGGATTCATGAACACGAGCGCCTTTTGCAGAAAGATCGGACTGTGCAGACCGGACGACAAAATAAAATGCCCTCTCAACAGCGCGCCGGCTTTTTCGAATTCTTTCAGAACTTTGGCTTCTTTCATTTTTGTGCTCACCGGCTTCCGAGTGTTAAAAGTAAGGCGTGTCAGTGTCGCGGACGCGCGACAGTATTGACGCAGGACAGTCCGTTCAGCGCCGACATGATGCGTGTCAAATGTTTGATGTCCCGAACATCGAGGTCGATCTGCAAATCGTAGAAATCGGCATCGCGCTGCGCCAGCGTCAAATTGGAAATATTGCTTCCATAGTCGGCGATCAACGTCGCGATATGGCCAAGCGAACCAACTTCGTTGCGCGCCGTGACACGCAGACGCGCCGGGAATGTCTGCGGTATTTCCGGATCGATGTCCCACGTCACGTCGATCCAGCGCGACGGTTCGCCATCGAACGTCTCGAGCGTCGGCGCATCGATCGGATAGACCGTAACGCCCTCGCCAGGCATCATGATACCGACAATCCGCTCGCCCGGAAGCGGGAAGGTATCGGGTGCAAACTGGATACCGAGACCCGCGCCGCGGCCTGTCACACGCACCGCGCCATTGCGTTCGTCCTTCCCGTTCGGCTTGGATATTCGCTTGCGGCCACGCTTGGCAATCGGCTCCTCAGGATAAACCATGTGTAGCACTTGCACCGGACTGATCGTGCCGTCTCCCACAGATGCGAGAAGTTCGTTAACGTCGGATTTACGGAGCGGTCCAAGCGCTCGTTCAAGAATCGTATCGGAGGCATCCTTGCCCGCCGCCTCGAATGCACTCTTGAGAATCTGTCGGCCCAGACGGCTGAATTCCGCTTGCTTGGCCGCGCGGATCGACCGCCGGATCGCCGAGCGCGCCTTGCCGGTCGCGACAAATGCTTCCCATGCGGGGGATGGTCGCTGCACCTGCGAGCGAATGATCTCGACTTCATCGCCGTTTTCGAGTCTGGTGCGAAGCGGCATATGCCGCCCGTTGATCTTGCTGCCAACGCAGGTGTCTCCGACCTCCGTATGGACAGCATAGGCAAAATCGATCGGTGTCGCACCACGCGGCAACGTAATGAGCAGACCGTTGGGCGTGAAACAGAAAACCTGATCGGAAAACATCTGGAGCTTGGTGTGCTCCATAAACTCTTCGGGCGTTCCGCCGTGCTCAAGCATCTCGATCAACTGACGGAGCCAGCGGAAGGTCGCCGCGAACTCGCCTGATGCCTCGGCATCCGCCGGCCCCTCCTTGTAGAGCCAGTGCGCGGCGATACCGTACTCGGCGATCTCGTGCATCTTGCGCGTCCTGACTTGAACCTCGGCGCGTTTCTTCTGCGGACCAATTATCGTCGTGTGGACCGAGCGATAGCCGTTGTTCTTCGGCGTCGAAATATAATCTTTGAACCGGCCCGGAACCATCGGCCAAGCCGTATGCAGGATTCCGATCGCACGGTAACAGTCCGGCACGTCATCGACGACAACCCGGAAACCAAAAATATCGGAGAGTTGTTCCAGCGAGATGCCGCGGCGCTCCATCTTGCGCCACATCGAATAGGGACGCTTTTCCCGTCCGATTACTTCCGCGGCAAGCCCCTCTTCCTCGAGCTTCGCCTTGATCTCGTCGGCGATCTGTTTGACCGTATCGCCGCTTTCTTCGCGGAACTCGTTGAGGCGCTTCAGCAGTGCCTCACGCGCTTCGGGATTCAGCTCCTTGAAAGCAAGGTCCTCAAGTTCCTCGCGAATTTCCTGGATACCCATACGCCCGGCAAGCGGTGCATAGATTTCCATCGTCTCCTGTGCGATACGCTGTCGCTTATCGGCCGACTCGATGAAATGCAGCGTCCGCATGTTGTGCAACCGGTCAGCGAGTTTGACCAGAAGCACGCGAATGTCGTTTGACATCGCAAGCAGGAATTTGCGGAAATTTTCCGCCTGCTTCGACCGTTCGGAAGTGAGTTCAAGCCGGGTCAACTTGGTCACGCCATCGACGAGGCCAGCGACCTGCGCGCCGAACAGCTTCGTCAGCTCGTCCATCGTCGAGCCGGTGTCTTCCATTGTGTCGTGCAGCAGTGCGGTCACGATGGTCGCGGTATCAAGCTTGAGTTCGGTCAGGATGCCGGCGACTTCGATCGGATGGGAGAAGTAAGGGTCGCCGCTGGCGCGCATCTGATTGCCATGCTGCTTCATGGCATAGACATAGGCGCGGTTGATCAGGGCTTCGTCCGCTTTCGGATCGTAGCCGAGCACGCGATCGACGAGCTCATACTGACGCAACATTCATCGATTCTCCTGCGCCGCGCCTTGCAAACTTCCTAACGCCGTTTCTCGCAAACGCATTTCACAAACAAAAGCGCCGCCCCTCACCTTCCGGCCGGGCGGCGCTCAAACCGATTGACGTCTGCGCTGGGGCCAAGCCCTCCTCGCCCGTTCTCAGTCTTCCCCGTCCATGTCGTCCGCATCGGCCGATTTCTGCTGCGGCGAGTCGATCTGGCTTTGGATCGCGCGCAACAACTCTTCCTCGCTCATGCGGTCGGCTGACCCT
>NZ_JBBECC010000101.1:0-29122 GCF_040882025.1 Parvibaculum sp.
ACGCGCAGATCGAGATGCGAGCCAAGGGAGATAAAGAAAAACACCAACAGGAAGTCGCGCAGGCTTGTCAGCCGTGAACCGATGGCTTCGCGAAACGGCGTCGAGGCGAGCGCCACACCCGCGATCAACCCGCCGAGTTCCTTGCTGAAACCGAGGTACTCGCCGAGCGCCGCGAAGGCAGCGGCCAGACCCAACGCAAATACGATCAGCAGTTCGGGTGCCCTGGCCATACGGCTGAGGATCGGATGCGCTACCCGGCTGACGACCAGCCAGAGCAGGACGAGAGGTACAGCACCTGCCGCCAGCGCAAACACGGCGTCGAGCAGGCCGGTTTCCTCCGCGGCACTCGCCGTCAGCGCCGACATGACCGCCATTGCCAGAACGACAGCGAGGTCCTGAACGATCAGGAACCCGAGCGCGATACGTCCGTGAAGCGCGTCGAGCTCACGCTTGTCCGACAACAGCTTGACGATGATGATGGTGCTCGAGAACGTGAGTGCAACCGCCACATAAAGGCTCACCAGCGGCGGCAGGCCGAGCCCAAGACAGATCAGGAAACCGACGATCGACGTAAAGAGAATCTGCCCGACGCCCGTGTTCAGCGCCACAACGCCAAGCGTCCGAACGAGGTTCAAATCGAGCTTCAACCCGACCAGGAAAAGCAGCAGCGTCACGCCGAGTTCGGAGAGAAGCTCCAGATACCCAGTCGAACGAACGATGTCGAAACCGGCCGGACCTGCCAGCATCCCGACAATGATGAAGCTGACAATCATCGGCTGACGCAACCAGATGCCGAAGAGTCCGATCACCGAAGCGAGAATCAACAAGGCCGCTATTTCATAGAAAACGGTCGCCTCCGGCACCGGCCCCTCCCTGTCGCATCTCGGTCAGTTTCAATCTATTCCCTACGGCGGTCAAACAGCAGCAGATGTAAAAAGCCCCGCGGATCGCTCCGCAGGGCCTCTCTTTCGTTTCGACCGGCCTGCCGGTCAGTGAGCAAGCACCGCCAGCAGCAAAAGCGCCACGATGTTGGTGATCTTGATCATCGGATTGACAGCCGGACCGGCGGTATCCTTGTAGGGATCGCCGACCGTATCGCCCGTCACGGCAGCCTTGTGGGCTTCCGAGCCCTTGCCGCCGTAGTTGCCGTCCTCGATGTACTTCTTTGCATTGTCCCAGGCACCGCCGCCGGACGTCATCGAGATCGCAACGAAAAGACCCGTCACGATGACGCCGAGCAACATCGCGCCGACCGCCGAGAAGGCGGCGGACTTGTCGGCGATGCTCAGAATGATGAAGTAGAGAACGATCGGAGAAAGCACGGGCAGCATCGAGGGAATGATCATTTCCTTGATCGCCGCCTTGGTCAGCATGTCGACCGCGCGTGCGTAGTCGGGCTTCGACGTACCCGCCATGATGCCCGGATCGGCCTTGAACTGACGCCGCACTTCCTCGACGACGGAGCCCGCCGCACGGCCGACCGCCGTCATGCCCATCGAACCAAAGAGGTAGGGCAGCAAGCCGCCGATGAAGAGGCCGATCACGACATAGGGGTTGGAAAGCGAGAAGTCCGGGCTGACGCCGGCGAAGTACCCGTAGGTCTCCGAATTGGCCGCGAAGAACTTCAGGTCTTCCGTATAGGCTGCGAACAGCACCAGCGCGCCGAGGCCCGCCGAACCGATCGCATAGCCCTTGGTAACCGCCTTCGTCGTGTTGCCGACAGCGTCGAGTGCGTCTGTCGTCTTGCGCACGTCGGCCGGAAGATCGGCCATTTCGGCGATGCCGCCCGCATTGTCCGTCACGGGACCGAAGGCATCGAGCGCGACGACCATGCCGGCCAGTGCCAGCATCGTCGTCACCGCAATGGCGATACCGAAGAGGCCCGCCAAACCGTAAGTCACGAGAATACCGACCACAATGGTAAGTGCCGGCAGCGCCGTCGCTTCCATCGAAATCGCCAGGCCCTGAATGACGTTGGTGCCATGCCCCGTGGTCGAGGCCGCGGCCACCGACTTAACCGGACGAAAGTTGACGCCCGTGTAGTACTCGGTGATCCAGATGATGAGGCCCGTCACGATCAGACCGGCGATGCCGCAGATATAGAGGCTGAAGCCAGTGAAGGCCTTTCCGTTGACGACGAATTCAGTGTCGAGGCCGATCACGGCATCGGTCACGAAATAGAGCGCGATCAGCGACAGCACCGCCGAGGCGATGAAGCCCTTGTAGAGGGCTCCCATGATGTTGTTGCTCTTGCCGAGCCGCACGAAGAACGTGCCGATGATCGAGGTCACGATGCAGGCGCCGCCGATGGCCAGCGGATAGATCATCATGTTCTCGAGCCCTGCACCCACGAAGAAGATCGAGGCCAGAACCATCGTGGCGACGACCGTCACCGCATAAGTTTCGAAAAGGTCGGCCGCCATGCCGGCGCAGTCGCCGACATTGTCGCCGACATTGTCGGCGATGGTAGCCGGATTGCGCGGATCGTCTTCCGGGATACCGGCTTCGACCTTGCCGACAAGATCGCCGCCGACATCCGCACCCTTGGTGAAGATGCCGCCGCCGAGACGGGCGAAAATCGAGATCAGCGAGGCGCCGAAGCCCAGCGCGACCAGCGCATCGATGACTTCGCGCGAGCCCGGTTCAAGACCGAGATGAACGGTCAGCACCGCGTAGTAGACCGCGACGGCCAGCAGCGCGAGGCCGGCAACGAGCATGCCCGTCACCGCGCCCGACTTGAAGGCAACGCCGAGACCGGACGCAAGGCTGACGCTCGAGGCCTGCGTGGTGCGCACATTGGCACGCACCGAAACCAGCATCCCAATATAGCCGGCCGCGCCCGAAAGCGTCGCACCGACCAGGAAGCCGACAGCAACCTTCAGCGTCAACAGATACCAGACGATGAGGAAGATGACAGCGCCGACAGCGGCGATTGTCGTGTACTGGCGCGCGAGATAAGCGCTGGCGCCTTCCTGGATCGCCGCTGCGATCTCCTGCATGCGTGCGTTGCCCGCATCCATCGCCAGCACCGAGCGAACAGCCCAGATGCCGTAGACGAGCGCGAGCAGCCCGCAGCCGATAATTGCCCACAAAGCAGTGCTCATTGTTTTGTCCTTAGGTTTCCTTGACGGATTGTACCGGCGGGAATTTTCCACTCGGCCTCCAGCGCGAGGCGCGCCGGAAGTCCTCCCCCTGCCGAATGCAGAAATCGCGGCGAAAGATGCCAAATACGGCATGGGAAAGCAACCGCCCGTCCGGCCGGGGCGCCCACCTAAAAATGCCGGTATCCCAGATGCTTGAGGGCAACCGGCTGACCGGCATCGTCGACCAGATTTATGCCCTCGGTTGCCGCCAAAACGGTCCCGATCCGGACAATCGGGGTCAGCGTTTCCGCTGCGACAAGGGCAATATCGGCTTCCCGGTCAGACGGCACCGCGAATAGAATCTCATAATCGTCGCCACCCCCGGCAATCGTCTCGATGAGCCCCTTGTCGAGCGCCAGCGCCGCAAGCCCGGCCTCGGAAAGCGGCAGCCGATCAAGCGCGATTCGCGCCCCGACGCTCGAAATCGCACATAAATGACCCAGATCGGCCATCAGCCCGTCGGAAATGTCGAGCGCCGCGCTTGCAAGACCGCACAGACGAGCACCCGTTGCCAACCTCGGCTCGGGCAACCGGTACCGGCCTGCCAGATAATCCCGATGCGCTTCACCGAGCCCCTCAAGACCGCCCCGCAACGCCATCAGGCCGAGCGCCGCATCGCCGAGCGTGCCGGTGACATAGAGGCCATCGCCGGCGCTGGCGCCGCCCCGCCGTAACATCTGCCCTTCGTGTACTTCGCCAATGGCCGTCAAACTGAATGTCGCCGGGCCGGGCGTCCGCACGGTGTCGCCACCCCAGAGCACGACACCGAAGATTTGCTGATCGGCAGCGAGCCCTGCCGCAAACGCGCGCATCCATTCAAGTGACGTTCCGTCGCGCCACGCGGTCACGAGGAGATAGCCCTTCGCCGTCGCACCCTTGGCCGCAAGGTCCGACAGGTTCACCCGCAGAAGCTTGCGCGCAACACTCTCCGCAGGATCGTCGGGGAGGAAATGGACGCCTTCGACCATCGCGTCGACCGTCAGAACGGTTTGGTGACCGGACGGAGCAACATAGAGCGCGGCATCGTCCTCGAGCGCCAAGGCCCCTGGCGCGCCCGCCGCAAGCGGCGCGAACAATTCCGCAATCAATTCAAATTCGTCAGGAAACTCAGCTCCGTCCGGCGGCGCCATGATCCGCTCCCGAACCGCCCCGGATCTCCCGGCCGAGCCGGTCAAGCACGGCGTTGACGACGCCGGGTTCGTCACCCTCGAAGAAGGCATGTGCCACATCGACATATTCGTTGATGACGACCTTTACCGGCACATCCTTGCAGCGGCGAATCTCGTAAGCGCCGGAGCGCAGGATGGCTCGCAACGTCGCATCAAGGCGGCCAAGCGCCCAGCCTTTCGCCAACGCATTATTGACCTGAACATCGAGTTCCCGTTGCTCACGTACCACACCGCGGACAATATCGTCGAAATGCGCCATGTCGGCGGCGGCGATCTCCTCGTCCTCGGCCGGCCGTTCGAGCAGATGCTGGGTGAACTCCTCGATCGCGTCATCGAGCGGTGTACTGGCAACATCCATTTGATAAAGCGCCTGCACCGCTCCAAGACGCGCGGCGCTGCGCGCCTTCGGATCGACGCCTTGGCCTGATGCTGGTTGTACGGGCAGAGAATTCATTTTTACTGAGCTGCGGCTCAGGCTCCCATGCTGCGCTTGAGTTCGATCATGTCGAGACAGGCATTGGCGGCACCGCCGCCCTTGTTTTTCTGGTCCACCTTGGCGCGTGCCCAAGCTTGAGATTCATTTTCGACCGTCTGAATACCGTTTCCAAGCGCCAGCGACCGGTCTACGGCAATGTCCATGAGTGCACGCGCGGATTCGTTTGACACGATGTCGTAATGCGTCGTCTCGCCGCGAATGACGCATCCGAGCGTCACAAATCCGTCGATGGCTTTCGTGAAGGCGCCATGCGCCATGGCATCGATCGCATATTTGATCGCCGCCGGAATCTCCAGCACACCCGGCACGGAAATACGTTGCCATGTCGCGCCACGCGCCTCTATCGCTGCAATGGCACCGCGCGCCAGCTCATCGGCAATATCTTCATAGAAGCGTGCCTCTATGATCAGGATATGGGCATTGATCGTCGTCAAGAAGTCGTCTCCCTGGCTCGTCGTGCCTTTGAATCCGTCGCTCCGGTCTTGTTGATAGGCCGTTGATCGACAATCCGCAATCCATACCCGTCGATCCCCACGATGCTGCGGTCGGTATCGGACAGCAGCACCATGTCATGGACCCCAAGATCGAGCAAAATCTGTGCGCCGACGCCATACTCGCGCAGGCGGCGCGGCATACCTTGCTCGCCTCCCTCGCCCTTGCGCAACAACATGTCGGAAACGACCGTAGCCGTCGTGTCCCGGATCAGCACAACGATCCCGCGTCCTTCCTCGGCGATAATACGCATCGATTGATCGAGGAGATCCGACCTCGGTCCCGTCGCCCCCAGGATGTCGTCGAAAACGTTGATCGCATGCATCCGCACCAGCACCGGTTCCGGTGTCGATATATCGCCCTTCACCAAAGCGATGTGCTCGGCATACTCGACCGTGTTGAGATAGACCATCAGCTTGAACTCGCCGCCGGCCTTCGTATCGACCTCCGTTTCAATCGCGCGGTGAATGAAATTATCATAGCGGCGGCGATAGGCGATGAGGTCGGCGATCGTCGCGATTTTCAATCCGTGAAGTTGAGCGAATTGCACAAGGTCCGGTAGCCGCGCCATCGTTCCGTCGTCGTTCATGATTTCGCAGATGACGCCCGCGGGATAAAGACCTGCAAGCCGCGCGATGTCGACAGCCGACTCCGTATGTCCCGCGCGCACGAGAACGCCGCCGTCCTTCGCCACCAACGGAAACACGTGGCCGGGCGAAACGATGTCGGTCGCACCTTTGGTCGGGTCGATTGCGACAGACACGGTATGAGCCCGATCATGCGCCGAAATACCGGTCGATATGCCCTCACGCGCTTCAATCGAAACGGTAAAAGCCGTCTGGTGGCGCGACTGGTTGGTCGACGACATCAGCTGCAGGTTGAGCTGCTTCGCCCGGTCGCTGGTCAGAGTCAGACAAACGAGACCGCGGCCATACTTCGCCATGAAGTTGACGGCCTCCGGGGTGCACATCTGCGCCGGAATCACCAGATCGCCCTCGTTCTCGCGATCCTCCGCATCGACAAGAATGAACATCTTGCCGTTGCGGGCATCCTCGATGACTTCCTCAATCGGGGAGAGGTATTCCTTATACACGATGCTCAATCCTTCTGAACCAGGCGAGCCACATAGCGGGCCAGCATGTCGATTTCAAGATTAACGGGATCGCCGGCTTTCGCCATCCCCCAGGTCGTAGCGACCTGGGTATGCGGAATGATATTGATGCCGAACCGGGTCCGGCGCTCGTTTACTCCCGCCGGAGCCACATCCTCGACCTCATTGACCGTCAGCGACGTGCCATCAAGGGTGACGGACCCCTTGGGCGCGATAAACCGGCCAAGCGCCTCCGGCGCCTCGAAGACGAACCGGCGCGAGTCGCCCTCCGGCCTTATATCGACGATGCGTATCACACCGTCCACATGCCCGCTGACGATGTGACCGCCAAGCTCGTCACCAGCCTTGAGCGCCCGCTCGAGGTTGATCCGCGTTCCTTCGGCCCATCTCCCGAGTGTCGTGCAATCGAGTGACTCCGCCGAGACATCGACCGCAAACCAGTCGCCGTCCGCGTCGCGTCCTTTCTTGACCACGGTCAGGCAGCAGCCGGAACAGGCGATGGACGCACCGATATCGATGCCGCCGGAATCGTAGGCCGTGCCGATGACAAAGCGCGCATCGCCACGCTTCTCCAGCGAACGAACCCGGCCGACATCGGTGACGATACCCGTGAACATGAACAACTAGCTCCGAAGCACATAACTGGCGAGCGAGTCCTCACCGAGCGAAATCAGCTCACGCAAGGCAAAGACCGGCGCATTGTCGACATGCTTGACGCCGAGCCCCGCGATTGCCGGATAGCCGTCGCCGCCGATGACCTTTGGCGACTGGAACCATTCGATCCGGTCGACCAGCCGCGCCCGCATCAACGACGCGGCAAGCCGGGCGCCTCCCTCGACCAGAAGCCGTGTCACGCCGCGCGCGGCGATCTTTTCGAGCGCAGCGCGCATATTCATCAGCCCTCCCTCACCCGGCTCAACATCGATCAGTGTCACGCCGCATTCCTCGAACGCCGTGCGTCGCGCATCGTCACCGCCCGGCAACGTCAGCAACCACACGGGGGTCTTCCGGGCGTCGCGCACCAGCTTTGAGGTCAGTGGCAATCTGAGTCTGCCGTCAGCGACAATACGGATCGGCGACCGCGCACCGAGTCCCGGCAGCCGGCAGGTGAGTTGAGGATCATCCACGACGGCCGTTGCGCTGCCGATCATGATCGCATCATGCGTCGCACGCATTAGATGCCCGCGATTGCGGGCCCGCTCGCCGGTAATCCATTGGCTCTGGCCGTCATGCGTCGCGCTGCGTCCGTCGAGCGAACTCGCTATCTTGAGTGTGACGAGCGGGCGATTCTCCGACATGGTCAGGAAGAAGCCCGCATTGAGATGACGCGCGTCGTCGCTGCAGACGTTCTCGACGACATCGACACCTGCCGCCTCAAGCATCGCAAAACCGCGTCCGGCAACATGCGGATTGGGATCGCTCACGGCGCCAACAATACGCGCGATGCCGGCATCGATTAGCGCCTGGGCGCACGGACCGGTCTTGCCTTGATGGGCACAGGGCTCAAGGCTGACGTAAGCCATCGCCCCCCGCGCCAACGCACCGGCGCGCGCCAGCGCTTCCGTCTCGGCATGCGGCCGCCCGCCTGGCTGCGTCCAGCCCCGTCCCACGACACGAGGCGTATCGCCTTCCTCATGCACGATCACGCAGCCCACAGCAGGATTGGGAGCAACCTGCCCCAGCCCGCGCTCGGCGAGCATCAGTGCCATCTTCATGAATTGCGTGTCGTAGGGCCGGCTCATTTTATTCCCTGCAAGCGGGCCCCGGCGACATCGGTCTCATCGGTCGTCATCGACCTCGTCGCGCATGGGGCCACTGAGTTCTCCCAGAAATTCCTCGAAGTCCTTGGCTTCCCGAAAGTTCTTGTAGACCGACGCGAAACGGACATAGGCAACTTCGTCGAGGGACATCAAACCCTCCATCACCAGCCGTCCTATCATCGCCGACGGAATTTCGCTCTCGCCCATGCTTTCCAGACGCCGAACGATGCCACTTACCATACGCTCGATGCGTTCCTGCTCAACCGGGCGTTTCCGCATCGCGATTTGCACGGAACGCATGAGTTTATCCCGATCGAAAGGCACCCTGCGTCCATTGGACTTGATGATCGTCAGCTCACGGAGCTGGACCCTCTCGAAAGTGGTAAATCGTCCGCCGCAGGCGGTACAGAAACGCCGTCGCCTGATAGCCGTATTGTCTTCCGTCGGACGCGAGTCCTTGACCTGTGTATCTTCGTTTCCGCAATATGGACAACGCATGCGCCGCCAGCCCCCTGACTTGAAATATCTGCCGCCCGTACGGACCTTCTATTTCGGCCCGCCATAGATTGGAAAGCGTCGACAAAGTTCGACGACCTGTCCTCGAACATCCGCCTCGACTTTGACGTTTCCTTCTTCGCCGTTCTTCGCCAGTCCGTCCAGAACCTCGATGATGAGGTGGCCGATCGTTGTAAATTCGGCCGTGCCGAAGCCGCGTGTCGTTCCGGCCGGTGTTCCGAGCCGGACACCCGATGTAACGGTCGGCTTTTCGGGATCGAAGGGGATGCCGTTCTTGTTGCAGGTGACATGCGCGCGCTCAAGCGCGGCCTCGGCGACTTTCCCCGTCAGCTTTTTCGGGCGGAGATCGACGAGCATCAAATGGGTGTCGGTCCCTCCCGACACAATCGCCGCACCGCCGTCGACAAGCGTCGAGGCCAGTGTGCGAGCGTTCTCAACCACTGATCGAGCATAGGATTTGAAGGCAGGACGCAACGCCTCTCCGAACGCAACGGCCTTGCCCGCAATGACATGCATAAGCGGGCCGCCCTGAATCCCCGGAAAGATCGCCGAGTTGATCTTCTTCCCGATCTCCTCGTTGTTGGACAGGATCATGCCGCCGCGCGGCCCGCGCAGCGTCTTGTGCGTCGTTGTCGTGACAACATCGGCAAATGGCAACGGGCTCGGATGCGCGCCGCCCGCGACCAGTCCCGCAAAATGGGCCATGTCGACCATGAAAAGCGCGCCGACCGAATCCGCAATCTCGCGAAACGCCTTGAAGTCGATGATACGTGGATAAGCCGACCCGCCGGCAATGATCATTTTCGGCTTGTGGGCTTTCGCCAGCGCCGCCACTTCATCCATATCGACCAGATGGTCTTGTTGGCGAACGCCGTACTGAACGGCATTGAACCATTTGCCCGATTGATTGGGCGCCGCGCCATGCGTCAGGTGACCGCCGGCGGCAAGGCTCATGCCCATGATGGTGTCGCCGGGCCTCAACAGCGCCATCATCACACCTTGATTGGCTTGTGATCCAGAATTGGGCTGCACATTGGCATAGGCGCAATCGAAGAGTTTTCGGGCGCGGTCGATCGCCAGCTCCTCGGCAATGTCAACGAACTCGCAACCGCCGTAGTACCGCTTGCCCGGATATCCCTCGGCGTACTTGTTGGTCATGATCGAGCCCTGCGCCTCCAGCACGGCGCGCGAAACGATATTCTCCGATGCAATCAACTCGATCTGCGTTTGCTGGCGATCAAGTTCCAAGTCGATCGCCTTGAGTATATCGGGATCGCTGGCCGCAAGCCCATCGGTGAAAAAGCCGGAAAAACCACCGGATGCGGCGGCCATATTGCTCAATGACATAAATCTACCTTTTGTTCCGGATTGGCTCGCAGCCGCAGGCGTGCAAGCGCCACCACGCGCTCCCTCGGCTACCCGGGATCGATACGGGGCGTGATACCACATATTGTCGGAGGGAGCCAATTCACCACAAATTTCCAACCGTTCCCGGGCGAGCCACCACCAGATCAAAATCGTTTACGACCATGTGGCCGCCGCCATTCTTGCCTGTCCGTCATGTAAGATTGACTAGAAATGACAAGTTTACTTGGAAATTCAAGTTGTTCTCTTGTCGAGCGACATCGCCTCTTTGCGATTCACCTTAATCGGCCGGAATTTAGACGGATTTCATCATAGAAGAGATGTTTGATGTCCTTGATTATCATCTCCATATCGCGCTAGAAGATGCTTGTTACTGTTGCCGCATGTACAGACGGCAGCTGAAATCCCGCAAAAAGGCAAATCGCTCGAATGAACGAGATCAAGTCTTCCCCGCAGTTCGACACTACAGAAATGTTGAGCCTGGCAACCGAAATCGTCGCCGCATATGTGAGCAACAATTCCGTCGCTGCGACCGATCTCTCGGGGCTGATCCGGACGATCTACACGACGCTGACAGATATCGAACTGGGGGGCGGCAACAAGGAAACGGATTTGACCCCGGCCGTGCCGATCAAGAAATCGGTAACCGCCGACCACATCATTTGCCTTGAAGACGGGAAGAAGCTGAAAATGCTGAAGCGCTACTTGCGCTCGCAATATGGTCTTTCGCCTGAAGAATACAGGGCGCGCTGGGGATTGCCGCACGATTACCCGATGGTTGCGCCGAACTATGCAGCACAGCGCTCAAAGCTGGCGAAACAGATCGGTCTCGGCCGTGTCGGCAACGGACCGGCTCGCGGACGCAAAAAAAAGCGGGCTGTACGCTAGAGCCGGCAACCTAGACGACAATCCCTCCACCACCCGAACCGTCACCATCACCCGGCGTGTCCTTGCCGGTCTTCCTGTCGGCATTCCTGCCAAGCATGTAGCGAAGCTTTTGCAGCGCGATACGCTCCAGTTCCGTCCGCGGTGCCGATGATGGCGCCACGACAGATACTTCAAGCCCGCTGGTGACGTCTACGGCCGTCACCTTGACGCTGGCGCCGATCGGCGTGAACTCGAAAATAATCTCACGGCGCACCCCACCCGCCCCATCGCTGGAGCTGGCCTCGTCGTCATGACGACGATCAGGCGGCACGCTGAATTTTGCGGCGCGTCCAGACTTGATCAAGCGCCCCAACGAGGTCGCGCATCATATCGTCCGTATGCACCGGGCAAGGCGTGAAACGCAGCCGTTCGGTACCGCGCGGCACCGTCGGATAGTTGATCGGTTGTACATAGATGTTGTGATCCTGCAAGAGATCGTCGCTGACCTGCTTGCAGATGACGGGATCTCCCACCATCACCGGCACTATATGGCTCTCGCACATCATTACCGGCAATCCGGCCTCAGCCAGCATCCGGCGCAGCGTCGCCGCGCGCTCCTGATGCTTTTCGCGTTCGCCATTGCTCACTTTGAGATGGCGGACCGCCGCCAGCACACCCGCCACCAGAACCGGCGCCAGCGACGTTGAAAAGATGAAGCCCGGTGCATATGAACGAACCACGTCGACCAGATCCGCCGATGCGGCGATATATCCGCCCATCACGCCGAAGCCCTTGGCCAAAGTACCCTCGATAATATCGACCTTGTCGAGCACATCGTCGCGCTCTGCAATACCGCCGCCACGCGGACCGTAGAGCCCGACAGCGTGAACCTCATCGAGATAGGTCAGTGCACCGTATTTCCGCGCCAGATCGCAAATTTTCCCGATCGGCGCGATGTCGCCGTCCATCGAGTAGACGGACTCGAAAGCGACAACCTTCGGTTGAGCCGGATCGATCTCCCTCAGCAGCATTTCAAGATGTTCAAGATCGTTGTGCCGCCACAGCCGCTTTGGGCCGCCGCCACGACGAATCCCTTCGATCATCGATGCGTGATTCATTTCGTCGGAAATGATGACGCAGTCGCCCAAAATGCGCGCCAGTGTCGAAAGGGTCGCGTCATTGGCAGCATAGCCCGACGTGAAGAGAAGCGCCGCTTCCTTCTGATGCAGGTCGGCGATCTCGCGTTCGAGTTCGACGTGGTAATGCGTTGTGCCGGAAATGTTGCGCGTACCGCCGGAACCCGCACCGACCTCATCGATCGCCTTGTGCATGGCGTCGAGAACCGCCGGATGCTGGCCCATGCCGAGATAGTCGTTGGAACACCAGACGACGATATCTTTCCTGCCGCTCGGCGTGTGAAATGTTGCGCGTGGAAACGAACCCCGATGACGGACGATATCAGCGAATATCCGATAGCGCCCTTCGTCCTTTACCGCGCGCAACGCCTCGGCGAGCTTTTTCTTGTAATCCATGGCGTCGAAGCTCATTGGCCACATCCCATTCCGGGCGGTTTCCGCTGGAGAACCAGCATTTCCTGTCTAGCACACCTTAAGGGTGCGCCGCAGCCCGGCCAGACGCGAATTGTCGCACAAAATATATAGGGCCCGGCCGGCCCCGCTACGAGGACCAAAGCCCACGCTCGATGAGAACCGTTTTCAAAACGGCCGGCTCGTCGGTCATCAATCCATCGACGCCAAGGTCGGCAAGCCGTCGCATTTCGGCCGGATCGTCGATCGTCCAGACATGGACCTGGAGACCAAGCTCATGGGCACGATCGATCAGCGCCCGGTCGATCAGCCGGATACCGGATCGAGCCAGGGGCAGCTGGGCGCACCCCTCGTCAAAACTGCCCCAGATGAACCCAAGCAGCCCGCTCCAGCTCGAGAACCGCAACCGCGCCGTCGACAAAGGTCCCATGCCGGTGCAAAGACCGGCGCCCAACGCCGCCCGTATCGCCGCCGTCCGCTTTCCGGAAAACGAATTGACGCAAACCCGATCGACAGCCTTCATTTCCTTCAGGAGCCGGACCAATGGCCCGGCCGCATTGTCGCGCTTCGGATCGATATTGATCCGGATTTCAGGCCATGTCGAAAGCAGGTCCGCCATCAACGGGATTGGCTCCCGGCCATCGACCCGAGCCGCCTTGACGTCTGCATAATCCATTTCGGCGATGACACCGGTCCTGTCCGTGACGCGGTCCAGTCTGTCGTCATGAAAGGCGAGCAAGACGCCGTCACGCGTTGCATGAACATCGGTCTCGATATAACGGTACCCAAGATCGACCGCGCCCTGGAAGGCAGGCATTGTGTTTTCCGGCCATGAGCCCGCGCCGCCACGATGCGCGAAGGCCAGAAGCCCGTCATGTTCAAGATAGGGATACTTCGCCGGCCGCATCGTTTCGCCTGCTGCTTCTGTTTTTCTTCTAGTTGTCGAGCGCGCTCGTATTGATGCTGCCGTCGCGCGAATAAACATCATCGCGAAAATTGACCGCGCCGTCGCCTGCGACCCACGCTGTCAGATATACCAGATAAATCGGGACTTGTTGGGCCAGATAGGCGTTCCGGTATTGCCGAGAGTCGATTGCCCGGTCGACGCGCCCGCCATCCCACGTGGCATCGTCGCCTTGCATCAGCCAGGTCACGAGGCCGCGTACGTTTCTGACGCGCACGCAGCCGGAGCTGAAGTTCCGCTCCTGACGCCCGAATAGTGTTTTCGTCGGCGTGTCGTGCAGAAAGATAGCCTGACTGTTGGGAAAGTTGATCTTGACTGTGCCGAGAGAATTATAGGGTCCCGGATCCTGCCGGAGATAATAGGCCTCGTTGATACGCGGATTGGACCAATCGACCTGATGTGGATCGAGTTCGCGGATATTTGTGTCCCACCCCTGCAAGACGCGAATGCCCTGCCGCTTCAGGTAGTCGGGATTGGCGCGAATTTTCGGCAGCATATCCGCCGTCGCGATCGACTTCGGCACGTACCAGTAGGGGTTGAAGGTAATCGACGCCACCTGACTGGTGATTTCCGGCGTCTGGCGGCTCTGCGTGCCAACGATGACGCGTTCGCGGAATTCGACGACACCGTTGTTGACGGCCTCGACTTCCTGACCGGCGATATTGACGAAAACATAACGCCGCTCGAGTTTCGGAACGATGTCTGTAAGACGGTGAAGGTTGAGTTCCAGCTGGCGGACCCGCGTGTGGGCCGGCACATTCATGGCCGCCACGGTACGGCGTCCCACAATGCCATCGGGTTCAAGCCCGTTGCGCATCTGGTACCGCCGCACGCCCTCGTAAACAGATTGATCGTAGAGATAAGGATCACCCCCGGAAATCGCCATGTCACCTTCGACCAGCAGCCGCTTGCGAACCGTGGCGACACGCGCATCACGAACGCCAGGTTCCAACCGCTCGCCGGCAGGCACGCGTTCCCATCCGCCCTGATTGGCAATCTCGCGATACATGGCAATGGCCTGGGTCAGCGGCAAAAGCCCATCTTCGGCAAGCACAGGCGCAGCCGATCGCTGCGCGGCATCGGTCGTCGGCGCGACCTGGCTGTTGGCTTGCCACGGATCGACCCAATGGGTTTCGGACTGTCCGTAACTTGTTGCTGTCTCGGCCCGCCCCGTCCCAACGCCATTCGCCGCATAGGCGAACACGGCCAGAGCCACCGCCGACACAGCCGGATGACACAAAAATCGCATCGAAATTGCCCCGAAAGCCCTTTTCAAAACTCCATGCCCTCCTTCAGGGCCTGCCCCAGCCATACCATTTTGGGACAGATCATCAAAACCGGCGTTCCACTTCGTCTGGGGAAACATCGGATTATGAAACAGCAAACATCAACATTTGTGGCTGCATGGCTCAGAATCGGCCAGTCTCCTTGTGATGAGCGATGAAATTGCAACTTTCGTGCTCAACGCAGGGACAGTACTGGCTCTGATGCTGGCTGTTTGGGCCCTGAGCCTCCCGCTGCGCGATGCCGGCATTGTGGACATTTTCTGGGGCCCTGGCTTCGCGGTGGTCGCGGTGGTCACATGGGCGGCCAATCCGGGCTATGGCGCCCGCGCGGCGTTGATCGCCGGTCTGACGATACTCTGGGGTCTGCGCCTCGGGCTGTACCTCTTTATCCGCTGGCGCGGCGAGCCCTTCGAAGACCGCCGCTACGCCGCCATGCGCGCAAAGCGGGGTCCGGCCTTTCGGTGGCAAAGCCTTTACGTCGTCTTCGGCCTTCAGACAGCCGTCATGCTCACTGTCTCGCTGCCTGTGCAGTTCGGTATTATGGCGCAGACGCCTGCCCATCTGACGATCCTCGACCTCGCAGGCGCGCTGACGGTGCTTGCCGGCCTCGCCTTCGAAAGCATCGGCGACGCGCAGCTGATGGCCTTCAAGGCCGACCCCGCCAACAAGGGCAAGGTGATGGATCGCGGACTTTGGTCGTGGACGCGCCATCCAAATTATTTTGGCGACGCACTGGTCTGGTGGGGGCTGTTTCTGATCGCCTTCTCCGCGCCCGCCCTCTGGTGGACGGCGTTCGGTCCGGCGCTGATGACCTGGTTTCTGGTCAGTGTCTCCGGCAAGGCGCTTCTGGAGCGCGGCCTGCGGAAATCTCGCCCCGGCTACGATGACTATGTCGCACGGACAAGCAGCTTCATCCCGCTGCCGCCGAAACGAAAGCACTGATCCCGGAGGAAGGGCGGAAAAATCAGAGACGGTAGCGAATCTGGTCGGTCCAGAAGCGTTCGAGCTTGAACAGTGTCGCGTTGACTTGCCGAAGCTCCTCCGGCGTGATGTCGCCGACATCGACGATCATCGCACAATGCTTCTTGTAGACATCGTCGATGGCCGCGCAGATCGCCCGGCCCTTGTCGGTCAGCTTGACGCGAACCGAGCGGCGGTCGGAGCGCGAACGCTGGTGATGGATATAATCGGCCTCGACAAGCTTCTTGAGATTGTAGGAGACGTTGGAACCCAGATAATGGCCGCGCGTCCGCAGCTCGCCGGCTGTCATCTCGGCGTCGCCGATATTGAACAACAGCAGCGCCTGCACGCTGTTGATCTCGGAAACATGAATGCGGTCGAGTTCATCCTTGATCACATCGAGCAGCCGGCGATGCAAGCGCTCGACATAGGTCAGCGCCTCCAGATAAGCGGCTTTCCGGCCCGAATCTTCCTGATCCGCAATGGCATCGGTCGTCTGGATGTTGGTCATACCCATGGGTTTGGCCCTTGAACTCGCTCGAAACAGCATCAAAGCGGCGCCTTCTGGCTCGCTCTGACCCACCATATTCGCCGCGATCCTAATGAGGACTTAAACTGGCCGTGATGCGCGCGCGCCCAAAGGAAACATGCTTAAAACTATATTTCACCGCGGATCAGTTTGATCACACCTGAGAAATCAAGATTTTCCTCGCCGGCGGCTTCCATCAGCGCATATAGCTGCGCGGCCTGCGCGCCGAGCGGTGTCGGCGTTCGTGCCGTTTTGGATGCATCCTGCGCCAGCCGCAAATCCTTGAGCATCATCGCCGCGGTAAACCCGGGCGCATAGTCGCGATTGGCCGGCGATGTCGGCACCGGTCCCGGCACCGGACAATAGGATGTCATCGACCAGCACTGGCCGGATGCCGTCGATGAAATGTCGAACAACGTTTGCGCATCGAGCCCGAGCTTCTCGCCCAGAACAAAGGCTTCCGACACACCGATCATCGAAATGCCGAGGATCATGTTGTTGCAGACTTTCGCGACCTGGCCATTCCCGGCCGCACCGGCGTGAAAGATGTTCTTGCCCATCTTTTCCAGCAGCGGCTTCGCCTTGCCGAAAGCGTCCGCCGTGCCGCCCACCATGAAGGTCAGAGTGCCGGCTTCCGCTCCGCCGACACCGCCCGATACCGGCGCATCGACCATCTGCATGCCGGCCTTCTCGGCCGCCGCAGTCGTCTCCCGCGCCGATGGTACGTCGATGGTCGATGAATCGATAAAGACCGTGCCCCTGATTGCCGCCGCGATCAATCCGCCCTCACCGAGATAGACCGACCGCACATGTTCGCCGGCCGGCAGCATCGTCACCACGAATTCGACATCACGCGCCGCCTCGCGCGCATTCGCCGCTTTCGTCGCTCCAGCCTCGACCAGCGCCGCCACGGCCTTCTCGCTGAGATCGAATACCTTGAGCTGGTATCCAGCCTTGAGGAGATTGCGCGCCATCGGCCCGCCCATGTTGCCGAGCCCGATAAATCCGACCTTCGTCATCGCGTCCTCCTTCCGCGCCCCTCAGGGAAGCGTCAACTCGTCTGCGCCCAGCGGCGCAAAATATCCGTTCACATCACCGGCCTGCATCTCAGCAAGCGTCGCCGGCTTCCATTTCGGACTTTGATCCTTGTCGATCACCACCGCGCGCACGCCTTCGTAAAAATCATGTCCTTCGATGAAGCGCGAGATCAGACGGAATTCGAGCTTCATGCAATCCTCGAAGTCGAGCCCGGCGCCTTCGCGGATTTGCCGGAAGGCGATCAACGTACTCGTTGGCGACTTCGTCTCGATGATATCGGCCGTCTTCGTCGCCCACGCGCCGCCATCGGCGCGCAACGACTCGATGATCTCTCCGACCGAGCCTTTCGAGAAATGAGTGCCGATCTCCTTCTGCATGGATGACAGCGGCGCCGGTCCCTCTTCTTCGGCCACTTCCCTGAGCGCGACGCGCGGATCGGTCCCGCCCGCCAACCGGTCCTTCAGCGTGTCGAGCCGTGCCGACGGCACATAGACATCTGCTACACCGGCATAAATCGCATCTGCCGCCTTCAGCCGCGCGCCGGTGAGGCCAAGGTACATGCCCGTCTCGCCCGAACAACGGGGCAGAAAATAGGTACCGCCGACATCCGGGAAAAGTCCGATGCCTGTTTCCGGCATCGCAAAGGTGAGGTTCTCGGTCGCGACGCGATGCGAGCCATGCACCGACACACCGACGCCCCCGCCCATATTGATCCCGTCCATGAACGCGACATAAGGCTTCTTGTAGCGCTTGATAAAAGTATTGAGCTTGTATTCCTCGCGCCAGAAATCGAGCGCCGTCGGATCGCCGGCCTTGCCCCAGTCGTAAAGCGCGCGAATGTCGCCTCCGGCGCAAAACGCCCTGTCGCCGGCGGCCTCGACGACAGCGCAATGAACCTTCGGGTCGTCGGCCCATTCGATCAGCTGCGGGTGGATCGCCCGCACCATGCCAAGCGTCAGCGCGTTGAGTGCCTTCGGACGATTGAGCGTGATGATCCCGGCAACGCCGCGCCGCTCGAACAGGACCTCGGCTTCCTCGTTCATGCTCAGCTCTTCAGCAGTTCGCGCGCGATGATGACGCGCATGATCTCATTGGTGCCTTCGAGGATCTGATGCACGCGCACGTCACGCAGATGTCGCTCCAGCGGAAAATCCTTCAGATAGCCGTAGCCGCCGTGAATCTGCAGCGCCTCGTTGATGACGTTGAAGCCAACATCTGTCGCAAAACGCTTTGCCATCGCCGCATGCATTGTCGCATCCGGCGCCTTGGCATCTACCTTGGTTGCCGCTTGGCAGATCATCAGCCGCGCTGCTTCGAGTTCGGTCGCCATGTCGGCGAGCTTGAACTGCAACGCCTGGAACTGGGCGAGCTTCTTGCCGAACTGCTCACGCTCACCGAGATACTCCTTCGCGCGCTTCAGCGCCGCCCGCGCCGTGCCGAGCGAACAGGCGCCGATATTGAGGCGGCCGCCGTCGAGCCCCATCATTGCGATCTTGAATCCTTCGCCCTCCGCGCCGATCAGGTTCGCCGCCGGCACGCGGCAATCCTCGAAAATCACCTGCGCTGTCGGCTGGCTGTTCCAGCCCATCTTGCGCTCGGGCGCTCCGAACGACAGGCCCGGCGTTCCCTTCTCGACCACGAGGCACGACACGCCCTTCGGTCCCGCCTCCCCGGTTCTCACCATGCAGACATAGATGTCCGACGTGCCGGCGCCCGATATGAACGCCTTGGAACCGTTCAGCACATAATGGTCGCCGTCGCGCACCGCTTTTGTCTTCAGCGATGCGGCGTCCGAGCCGCTCGACGGTTCGGTCAGGCAGTAGCTCGCGATCAGCTCCATCGGCGTCAGCCGCGGCAGCCATTTCTGCCGCTGCTCCTCATTGCCGAAACGGTCGATCATCCACGACGCCATGTTGTGGATCGACATGAATGCCGCGGTTGACGTGCAGCCTTCCGACAACGCCTCGAAAATCAACGCCGCGTCGAGCCGCGTCAGCGCCGAGCCACCCACATCTTCGCGCACATAAATGCCGGCAAAACCGAGTGCCGCCGCCTTGCGCATCGTCTCGACCGGAAAGAACGCGTCCCGGTCCCAATCGGCGGCAAAAGGCGCAAGCTCATCTGCGGCGAAGTTCCGCGCCACGTCCTGAAATGCCTGCTGCTCTTCGGTCAACTCGAACCGCATGTATCGTCCTCCCCGAACGGCGCCCAAAGGCGTCGAAGCGGTGATAATCGTCCCCCTTAACCCTGTCAACGAACGCCCGCCCTGCCGCAGCGTAACGCCACATTGCACCCGCCGCCCCCAGGCGTTATGAGTTGCGCATGAGCGACAACAAGAGCCCCGCCCCCGCCTTTCCCGCCATTCGCATGCGGCGCAACCGCAAGGCCGACTGGTCACGGCGCCTTGTCGCCGAAAATGCGCTTTCGGTGAACGATCTGCTCTGGCCGCTCTTCCTGACCGAAGGCCAGGGCTCCCGCGAACCCGTCGCGACGATGCCGGGCGTCTCCCGCCTGTCGGTCGACGAGGCTGTGCGCGCGACCGCGGAAGCCGCAACGCTGGGTATTCCCGTTGTCGCCCTCTTTCCCTACACCGCTGCCGACAAACGCGACGCAACCGGATCGCTCGCAACTGATCCCGAAAATCTTGTCTGCCGCGCCACACGCGCCATCAAGGCCGAGGTGCCGAATATCGGCGTTCTCTGCGACGTCGCCCTCGATCCCTACACAAGCCACGGCCATGACGGATTGATGAAGGGCGATGTGATCCTCAACGACGAAACACTTGAAGCGCTGGTCGCCCAGGCGCTCGTCCAGGTCGCGGCCGGCTGCGACATCATTGCACCTTCCGACATGATGGATGGCCGCGTCGGCGCAATCCGTACCGCGCTCGAAGCGGCGGGGCACAGGGACACGCAGATCATGTCCTATGCGGCGAAATACGCATCGGCCTTTTATGGTCCCTTCCGCGACGCCATCGGATCGTCCGGCGCGCTGAAAGGCGACAAGCGCACCTACCAGATGGACCCGGCAAACGGCGACGAGGCCTTGCGGGAAGTCGCGCTCGACATCGCCGAGGGTGCCGATATGGTGATGGTGAAGCCGGGCTTACCTTACCTCGACATCGTGACGCGCGTGAAGGCGGCGTTCGGGATGCCGACTTTCGCCTATCAGGTTTCCGGGGAATATTCGATGATCGCCGGCGCCATCGAGCGCGGCTGGTTCGACCGCGACCGTGTCATTCTGGAAAGCCTGACGGCCTTCAAGCGCGCCGGCGCCGACGGCGTCCTCACTTACTTCGCGCTCGACGCCGCAAAACTCCTCGCACGTTAACCGAGTCCCGCCAGCCTCAGCGACGCGATGCCGTGCAATGCTGCAAGGCCGCCTGCTTCCTCGGCGAGATCGGCAACCTCATCCACGAGCTTGCGGCGCCTTGCCGCCGCCTTGCGGTCGCCGAGCCGCCCGAACATCAGTTCGTAACGTCCGGGGAAATCGTCGGCAAACGCCAGATAAGCGTCGTGCACCGAGCGTGCGCTGGGCGCCGTTTCGAGATCGCCGATCAATATCTCGTAGCCTTCAAGCGCCACTGCCCCCAACAGCTCGTCGAGATTGGCGAAATGGCGATAGGGGGCAGCCTCGGAAACGCCCGCACGTCGTGCCGCTTCGCGCATCGTCAGCGCATGCCGCCCGCGAATGTCGATCAGCGTTATCGCGGCATCCATCAAACCGCGCCTTAAGTCGCCGTGATGATAGGAAGTTTTCTGTCCACGAAGTCGTGCCCGCATATGCCGCCCTCGTCCTTGCGTTCCTGCTTTGTCTCAATATTCGCCATGTTAGCAACGTTAACATAGATGTCAACGTTAATTCGCGAACGATCCGTGAACGGAGAATCCGCATCGTTAAAGTATAGTTAAGAGTTGAAGCTGTTTTGCGGGCCGTCGATACGCACAATCGTATCGGTAACGAAACCGTTGAAGCCGGTCTGCATTCCGATCGAATAAGCGCCCATAAGACCGAACTCGATCCAGTCGCCCTCGCCGATGGATTCCGGCAATTCGAAAGTCTGCTTCAGAACGTCGAGACTGTCGCAGGTCGGACCGAAAATCCGGAACGGCCGGGTCTTGCCCCCGACGGGTCCGGCTTTCGAGATCGCCCGCACCGGCGGATCGAAATCGCCATCGCGTATTTCCGACAGACATCCATAGATGCCGTCATTGATGTAAAGACTGCCGTCCTTTCTGAGATGAACCTGCGTCAGCACCGAGCCGCCATCCGCTACCAGCGCGCGTCCCGGTTCGGCGAAGAGCGGGACACCGAGCCCCAGCCTTTCGTTCGTTTGCCCGATGACCTCGAAATAGGCGTCGAGCGGCAGCACGCCGGTGCCCTGGACCACGGGAAAGCCGCCGCCAATGTCGAGATATTCGAGGTTGACGCCGGCCCGGGCGGCGACATCCGCCGACATTTCCATCGCCACCCGATAGGCGTCGGGATCGAGGCACTGACTGCCGACATGAAACGCAAGCGCCGTCCGGCATCCGCGTCGCGCCGCCTCCTTGAGCAGCGCCACAGCCTCGTCCGGCGCCGCGCCGAACTTCGACGAGAGATCGTAAACGGCCTTCCCTTTCGGCGTCGCGATCCTCACTTCGATGGTGATGTCGGTGCCGGCAATTTCGGTCACCTTGTCGAGTTCGCTGAAGGCATCGACGACGTAGTCTTTGAGACCGTATACGTCCGCCGCCGCTTCCAGCGCCCCGCGCCCCTTGACCGGATGATTGAAATAGCAATGCGCCTCGGGCAACTGCTCCGTGACCTTGGCGATTTCGGAAATCGATGCCGTGTCGAAGTGGCGGATGCCGCCCTCCCACAATGCCTTCAGCACGAAGGGGTGCGGATTGCATTTGACGGCATAGAGAACCGTGCCCGGAAACCCGTCGACAAATTCTCTCGCGCGTGCCCGCAGTACATCGGGAAAAACACAGAACACCGGATAGGACGGATCGAGCCGGGCGATTACGTCGCCGACGGACGCAAAGCGCAATTCGCGCGCGGCGCTGCTCATTTCCGCTCCAGACGGGCGATCAAGCTTGAGGTATCCCATCGCTTGCCGCCCATCGCCTGCACCTCCGAATAGAATTGATCGACCGTCGCTGTCACAGGCAGATGCGCGCCATTCTTGCGCGCCTCGTCAAGACATATGGCGAGGTCCTTGCGCATCCAGTCGACCGCGAACCCGTGGTCGAATTTTCCCTGTATCATTGTCTTGTAACGGTTTTCCATTTGCCAGCTTTGCGCCGCGCCCTTCGAGATCACCTCGACGACGGCCGCGGCGTCGAGGCCTGCGCGCGTCGCGAAATGGATGCCCTCCGAAAGCCCTTCCACGAGCCCGGCAATGCAAATCTGGTTGACCATCTTGGTGAGTTGCCCGGCGCCGCTCGGCCCCATCAGCCGTGCCATCCGCGCATAGGCGGCGATCGCCGGCTCGACCTTGGCGAAGTCGGCTTGGTCGCCGCCCGCCATGATGGTCAGCACGCCGTTCTCGGCGCCCGCCTGCCCGCCCGAAACCGGCGCATCGACAAAGCCGACGCCTTTGCTCCCCGCCAGCGCATGCAGCTCCCGCGCGATCGTCGCCGACGCCGTCGTGTGATCGACAAAAACCGCACCCCGCTTCATCGCGTCGAAGGCACCTTCGGGTCCGCAAGTCACCTGCCGCAGATCGTCATCGTTGCCTACACAGGCAAAAACGATATCGGCATCCCGCGCCGCGTCTTTCGGCGTCGGCGCGCTCACACCGCCATGTTCGGCTGTCCAGCGCGCCGCCTTGGTTGCCGTCCGGTTGTAGACCGTGATGTCATGTCCGGCTTTCTTGAGATGCCCGGCCATCGGGTATCCCATGACCCCAAGCCCAAGAAATGCAACCTTGCCCATGACGTCGGCCTCCCACGGATTTATGGCACGACCTGTCTAGCAGATGGAAGCCAGGCGGCGCAAAACGTCGGGAGAAGAACGCGCTAGCGGATTTCACCTTCGGCGGCGATGCGGCCGCTCCGGCAAAGCTGCGAGGAAGTCCCGCTGCAGGGGGCGTAGTAGAGCCGCACGATGTTGCCCTCACGCGTCATGTCGTAACAGTCGCGCGTGCCATACTGGATCTCAGGCGAACTGTGGCACCAACGATTGCCTTCGATCCACCACGTCCCGCGGCCGCTCCGGCTGCGCGAGCCGGATCCTTGCGTGTGATACATGCGGTGGAAATACTGGATCAGCGTAATATTGGTCGTCCCGTCCGCGTTGAGCTGGATGATGGTATTGATCAACCGGTTGCCGCCTTGCTGGTCGAGCCGCCCCATTTCAAGGTGGAACGTCTTGCCGACGACTTGTGCGCGGATCTGCCCGGCCGACAGGGAATCGCCTTTACGGTTGAGAACGGTCTCGGCCGCATCGCCACCCGCACCCAGCGCCTGCCCCGCATCGACGCCGCCCCCCGCCTGCGCGGCATCGACGACTTCCTTGATCTCTTCGGCTTCCTCTTCCGGCGGCGGTGTTTCCTCGGCGCGGCGCGGCGGTGCCTCCGGTTTTTTCGGCGGCACGACAACGGGTTCGGGCTGAGGAATTTCCGGCTCGGCGACGGGTTCCGGCGGTGCCGCATAGCGGTCATTGGCCGATCCTGCCGAAAGCTGGAACGTCACCGAATCGCCGCCGCCCGGCCCCGGCCCGCCGAAAATGCCGCCCACGGTCAGAAGCATCACGAGAAAAAGCAGCGCATGCAGCAAGATCGAAACGAAGATGAAGGTCCGCAATTCGAAGTGGCGTCCCTCCATCGCTGCCGGCATTCCGTTATGCATCGCTACTGCCGCCATCGCGCTACCGCCCCCGCTCGGTCACGATCGTCACTTGTTGCACGCCCACCTTGCGCAATGCTTCCATCAGCAACAGCAGCGCCTCGGCGGAGGCTTCCGCGTCGGCCTTGATGGCAACACGTTCCTTGCCCTTGTCGGCGAGATATTCCTTGAGCGCCTGTTCGGCGATCTTCGGGTCGATCACCCTCTCGCCGAGCCAGACGAACCCATCCGCCTCCACAAGCAGTGTCGCCGGCATTTCCCGCTCGTCGTCGCTGAGGGCGCCGACCGGCAGATTCACCGCCACATTGTCGGCAGGCGTCATGGTGCCCGCCAGCAGGAAGAAGATCAGCAACAGGAACACGACATTGATGAGCGGGATCAATGTCTCGAACTGACGGCGCGGGGGATCTTCATCGAAGTCGGCAATCATGGTGTAATTTTCTCCACGCGCGCCGTGCCGACATCGCGTGCGCCGGCCTGCCGCGCAGCCTCGATCGCGGTAACGAACACCTGCGTCCGCGAGCCGCTCTCGGCCAGGATCGTTACGGTCATGTCCTTGCGCCCGCCGATCCCGGCCTTGACGGCTTCGGCCAGATTTTCAGCCTCCACCGGCGTTCCGTCGACGCGCAACGTCCCGTCGCCCATCAGCCAGATTTCGACCACGCGTGCATCGGTCGGCAACTCCTCCGCGCTCGGGGACGGTGTCACCACCGACAGGGACTGCGTCTTCAGGAACGACGTCGTCAGCATGAAGAAGATCAACAGCAGAAAAACCACGTCGATCAGCGGCGTCAGGCTGGCCATGTTTCGTTTGCGTACGGGTTCATCGAACATGAGCGTCGGCTCTCCGTTCGTCTACTGAGCGGCTTTTGCCGATGTCGGGCCCGGTCGTGCATGCAGCCCCGCAATCACCCGCGCCGAAGCATCGCGCATCGCAAGCCGCACCTGGTCGATCTTGCCCTCCAGCAGGTTGAGCGCTGTGATCGCCGGCAACGCCACGATGAGGCCGACGGCCGTCGTCAGCAGCGCCACCCAGATGCCGCCGGACAGCAGCGCCGGATCGACCTGCGTTCCGGCCTCTTCGAGCCGCTGGAACGCCTGGATCATGCCGATAACCGTGCCGAGCAATCCGAGCAGCGGCGAGATATTCCCGATCACTTCAAGCCAGCGCAGATAGCGTTGCAACGCGCCGATCTCCATCGCGCCGACACGGGCGATTTCGGCCGCCACGTCTTCATCGCGCAGATCGCCGCGCACCTTGGCCCGGACACCCGCCGCCATGGCGCGGGCAAGCGGCGTCTTGTGTTTGCGCAAAATATCGAGCGCACCTGACACATCGCCCGCCTCGATCCGATCGACCGCCGGATCGACAAAACTGCGGCGCGAAAGCCCGGCCGACCAGAATTGGACGATCTTGAGCAATATGATCGCCGCGGAAATAACGGAGAGCACCAGCAGAATTGCGACGATCGGTCCGCCTTTGTCGAGCAGCGATCCCAGCGAGTACCACGCCTCGGCACCTCCCGATTCGGCGATGATCTCGGCGGCGCCGCTCAGCGCCCCCTCGGCTCCCTCGACGGCGGCTTCGTCGTTGGCGGGCAAATCCTCAGGCATTCTCGACATCCTCCCGACTGAACAGATCCGTGGATCCGCTGTGACCTTCTGCCACCCGCGAAAATGCGTGACGGCATCGGTCCATTTTAGTAAACTGCATTTACGAAATCACCACCGGGCCGAGCCGTCAAGCGATCAAGCGCGGCATGGCACCATTTTTTTGGGTAGACGTAAATTCCGTGGCCTCGCCGCCGCAGTAGCCTCAATATACAGGTATTGGACGAACGGCAGGGCGTCGAAGATCGAGGGGGCTGACAGGCATGTCGCGAGCAAGAATCGACGTTGCACAGGAGCGGGAACTGCCGATCGAGGACCCGCTCTCGCCTCAGTATTTTCTTGAAGTCATTCACGATCTCGGAACCTTGCTTGCCGCGATCTACGACCGGCGCACCGGCTTGACGCGCAACCAGACCCGCATCGTCATCGAATTGTTGCAGAATGATGGCCAGACCCAGACCGAGCTGGCAAACGCACTCAGCATCCACAAGGTTTCCGTCGGCATCTATGTCGCCGAACTCGAAGCGATGGGTCTCGTCGAGCGCCGTATTCATCCGACGGATGGACGGGCGAAATGCATCTTCCTGACGCCGCTGCTCCACGCCAACAAGCATATCGGCCAAGAACACTACGCCGCCATTCACGGCACGGCGATTTCGGGCCTCGGCCGGAAGGATTACCTGACGATGTTGGCCTGCATGGAGCGGATGCGCGACAATCTGTCGAAACTCGACGAGAACGACCGCGAAGAAGGCCGCTCATAGCTCTTTGGGTCACGCTTAGAGCGGCGGCAACATCTGATAGCCGCCGCGATGATAGAGCAGCGGTCGTCCATCTTCCGCATAATCGAAATTCAGCACTCGCCCGATCATGATCACATGATCGCCGGCGTCGTGGCGCGCCTCGACTTCGCATTCGAAATGGGCCAGCGCCTCCCGCAGCGCCGGACATCCGCTCTCGCGTTCGACGACGGCCAGCCCCGCCAGGCTGTGGTCGCCCTTGCGCGACAGCCGCGCTGAAATCTCCCGATGGTCTTCGCGCAACACGTTGACGGTGAAATGCGTCGCGGCTTCGAAAGCGGCCAGCGTGTCCGACTTCTTGTCGAGACACCAGAGCACCAGCGGTGGATCGAGCGAGACGGAGGAAAACGAGTTGACGGTAATGCCGATGGGCGCGCCGCCGGGAACACCGGTCGTCACGACGGCGACGCCGGTCGTGAACCAGCCCAGCGCATCGCGGAACCGTCGTGGATCATGGGCGGGCGTCGTCGTGGCGCCCTCGATCTCTGTCATCACCCGGTCTCTCTTCTTCCGTCCGGTTGCACCGCATCGCCCGGCGTTCCAGCGCATCCTTTGTCAACAGCATGTTAACGCCAGCCGCCGGACCTGGTTCGGTTTAAGGCATCCGGACAAGACCATGCAACCTCGATTGAATGCAAAACACCCGAATTTCCGCGCAAACTCATTTGGTTAAACCCGCTGTTAAGAGCCGAGCCGCGAGAATGGGCGCGAAGGCGGGACTGACCTGCATCTCGCCGGTCTGCGGGGCGTTAACGTACAGAAAGTACTAGGGCAAATGCGGCTGATTGTCGGCATCGTTATGGTTCTGTTGAGTGTCTTCGGTGGCTATGCCGCGATGGGTGGTCACCTCGAAGTGCTATGGCAGCCCTTTGAAGCCGTTATCATTCTCGGCGCCGCCCTCGGCGCCTTCTTCATCGCCAATCCCCCCTCGGTGCTCAAAGCCGCCGGCGGCATCTTCGGCACCCTCTTCAAGGGGTCCCGCTACGACAAGTCCTCCTTTCTCGAATTGCTGGGCTTGCAATACACGCTCTTCAAGCTGGCCAAGAGCAAGGGCAACCTCGCTCTTGAAGCGCATGTCGAAAATCCCGCCGAGTCCTCGATCTTCGCGCAGTTTCCGCACTTCGCCGCCGACAAGCATGCGGTCGAATTCATGTGCGACTACCTGCGCATGATCACGCTTGGAACCGAAAACGCCCATGAGCTTGAATCGCTGATGGACGAGGAACTCGAAACCCATCACCAGGAACACGAGCGCATCGTTTCCGCCGTTCAGGCGCTCGCCGACGGCACACCAGCGCTTGGCATCGTCGCTGCCGTGCTCGGTGTCATCAAGACCATGGCCTCGATCGACCAGCCGCCGGAAATTCTCGGCGGCCTCATCGGCGGCGCCCTCGTCGGCACCTTTCTCGGTGTTTTCGTCGCTTATGGCTTTTTCGGACCGATGGCCCAGTCGCTGCGCAATACCTATGAAGCCGAGGCGAAATACTATCTGTCGATGAAGGCGGGCCTGCTCGCCCACATGGCCGGTTATGCGCCGGCTGTTTCCATCGAGTTCGCCCGCAAGGCTTTGATGTCGGAAGTCCGGCCGACCTTCATCGAGGTCGAGCAGTCGACGGCCTCGCTGCAGACCGGCGCCGCGGTCTGACGCGGCGGGGAGTACCGGCATGGCCGCGAAAAACGAACAACCGATCATCCTGAAAAAGGTCAAGAAGGTCGTCCATGGCCATCACGGCGGCGCATGGAAGATCGCCTATGCCGACTTCGTGACCGCGATGATGGCCTTCTTCCTGCTGATGTGGCTGATCAGCATGACGACGCCCGAACAAAAAGCGGGCCTTGCCGACTATTTTGCACCCTCGAACGTCAGCCGTTCCACCAGCGGCTCCGGCGGCATCATGGGCGGCACGGCCTTTGACGAGGAAGGCGCGCGCATGCCCGGCACCAAGCCGCAAGTCGTGATGACGGTCTCGACGCCGGCCCAGCCCAAGAGCCCCGAGACGGCCGAGGAAAAGGCCGCCGCCGCGCAGATGGAAAAGCTGCTCAAGGAAAAATCGGCGCGCGACGAAAAGGCCTTCCGCAGCGCCGCCGAGAGCATCCGCCAGGCCATGCGCGAAAACCCCGACCTTGCCCAGCTCTCGCGCAACGTCATCGTCGACGAAACGCCCGAAGGCCTGCGCATCCAGATCGTCGATCAGGACGGCCGCTCGATGTTCCCCTCCGAACTCGCCGAGCCCTATGAGCGGACGCGCATCCTGATCGAGGAGGTCGCGAAGATATTGATCAAGCTGCCCAATCGCGTCAGCATCTCCGGCCACACCGACGCCAACCCCGTGATCGGCAAGCCCGGTTACGGCAACTGGG
This sequence comes from Parvibaculum sp., assembly GCF_040882025.1. Taxonomy (GTDB): domain Bacteria; phylum Pseudomonadota; class Alphaproteobacteria; order Parvibaculales; family Parvibaculaceae; genus Parvibaculum. The sequence goes on from NZ_JBBECC010000101.1 coordinate 28,849, forward strand.
AACTGACCGCCGACCGCGCCAACGCCACCCGCCGCATCGTCGAAAAGGCCGGCCTCTCCGGCGATCGCATCTATCAGGTGATCGGCAAGGCCGATTCGGATCCGCTCTTCCCCGAAGATCCCTACATGGCCGCCAACCGCCGCCTCGCGATCGTGCTGCTGCGCGAGCCCGCCGTCACGCCCCCCGACTTCAACCCCTGATCGTCGTCGGGCCTTGCCTTGGCGCCGTTCTGGTCTTAAGTCTCACCTCTCGGACCGTCGCAACCGCATGTCGG
>NZ_JBBECC010000102.1:0-4508 GCF_040882025.1 Parvibaculum sp.
ATTTGAATCGAATCCTACTCTTCTTAACCGGACAGCAGTGGGCTTGACCCGGGGGTGACGACGTTGGAGAGAAAGTGTCCCCCTGTTGCTCTACGACGCGGTGGCGCCGCCGTCGATGACCATGGTCTGGCCGGTCATGAAGGCGCCGGCGGGGCTTGCGAGGAAAACCGCTGCGCCGGCGATTTCGTCGGGCATGCCGATGCGCTTCAGGGGCGCGCCGGCGGTGGAGCGTTCGAGGATTTCGGGATTGTCCCAGAGGGCTTTTGCGAAATAGGTCTTGATGAGGCCCGGCGCGATGCAGTTGACGCGGATATTCGAGGGTCCGTATTCGACCGCGAGGTTGCGGGCAAGCTGCATGTCGGCGGCCTTCGAGACGCAATAGGCGCCGAGGATCGGCGAGCCGCGCAGGCCGCCGATCGAAGAGACGATGGTGATGGAGCCCTCCTTGCGCGCGACCATCTGCGGCAGCACCATATGCGCCAGCCAGTGGTTCGACTTGATGTTGGCACCCATGATCTTGTCGAAGGCGTCGTCGGGCAGGTCCTTCGAGGGACCGAAATAGGGATTGACCGCCGCGTTGCAGACGAGGCTGTCGACCCTGCCCCATTTCTTCATCGTCGTGTCGACGAGACGCTGCAGGTCCGCCTTTTCGGAAATGTTGCAGGGGACGGCAATGGCGCTGTCCGAATATTTCGCGTTGATCTCGCCAGCGACCTTGTCGCAGGCATCGCCCTTGCGGCTGGAGACGACGACCTTGGCGCCGTGTTCGGCCATGCGGTGGACAATGGCCTCGCCGATGCCCTTGGTGGAGCCGGTGACGATGGCGACCTTGCCGGTGAGATCGAAGAGCGACATGAGGGGTTTCCTTTTCCGGTGCGGATCCTGCCCCGATTCCGGACAGGGTTTTTTTGCTGTTTTCGGTAGATATACCTAGTTCAAAGCCGTTCCCGCCGGGCGCGCGGTTTGATAGGGTTACGGCGACCAACGGGGTATGGGGTCTTTTACACCATCGCTCCCGGATTCCACAAAGCCCGCGCTCTCGACGCCGGCGGCGGGAAGACGGGCCGCCATCAACCGGACCAGGGCGCCCGCGTTCCGCGGAGAACGCCGCATCCACAGATCGGAGCCAGACCATGTTGTTGAAAAGATTCGCCGCGATCGCGATTGTCGCGACATTCGGCCTTGCCGCCTGCACGACGCAGGACCCCTATACCGGCGAACAGAAAACCAGCAAGACGACCTATGGCGCGCTTGGCGGCGCGGTGGTCGGCGCGCTTGCGGGCGGGCTGATCGGCAAGGGCGACGCCAAGGACCGGCGCGAACGGGCGCTGATCGGCGCGGGCGTCGGCGCGCTGGCCGGCGGCGGCATCGGCTATTACATGGACCAGCAGGAAAAGGAGCTGACGCAGCGCTTGCGCGCCTCGGGCGTCAGCGTGACGCGCGTCGGCAACGACATCATCCTCAACATGCCGGGCAATGTGACCTTCGCCACCAATTCGTCGGACATCAACGCGAAGTTCTACGAAGTGCTGAACTCGGTCGCGATCGTGCTGAAAGAATACGACAAGACGCTGATCGACGTGACGGGCCACACGGATTCGACGGGTTCGGACCAGTACAATCTCGAATTGTCGCAGAAGCGCGCGCAGAGCGTCGCGAGCTACCTGATCGGCCAGGGCCTCAACGGGCAGCGCTTCTATGTGCTCGGCGCCGGCGAAAGCCAGCCCATCGCCGACAACAACACGGCGGCCGGCCGCGAGCAGAACCGGCGCGTCGAAATCCGGCTGATGCCGCTGACCACGAGCTGATTTCGGTTTCATCCGTATAAGAAAGGCCCGGTGGAAGCACCGGGCCTTTTTTTGTTTTGGGGGAGCCCCCTCACCCTTCCCACCGACGCGGCTATCGCCGCATCGGCGGGCCCCTTCCCTCTCCCCGATGGGGAGAGGGAGGGAGCGGGCGTCAGCCCGCGGAAGGGTGAGGGGTCTACGGTGCGGTGAACTGCGTCAGGGGGTTGTAGGGCATGTCGGTGTTGCCGTAATCGATGCCGACAAGTGTAAGGGCCGAGGTGACCTGCGAGCGGTGATGGGTGGCGTGGTTGAAAAGCTGCGCCCACCAGAAGCTGCGCGGGAGCTCGCGGCCCGACGGCATCACGATAATTTCGTCGAACCATGCGGGCTCCGCCTCTTCGCAGGTCATGCGCAGGCGGGCATCCATGCCGATGCGGGCGGCGCGGAGATTTTCGAATTCGGTTTCGACGCGGCGCTTCGGATCGAAAGCGGCGGGCGGCGGCGCGCCTTCGATGTAAGCAAAGAGATGCTTGTCGACCATCAGGATGTGGTCGAGCGTCGCCAGGATCGAGCCGAAGAACAGGCCGCGCGGACGCGTGACCTCGGCGGGCGCGAGGCCGGCGAGGAGGCCGTAGAGCTTTTCGTTCTGCCACTGGTTGTAGCGCGACAGTTCGATGGCGACAGGCGCGTAGCCGCTCACGACAAAAGCTTTTCGATTTCGCCGACAATCGCAGCATCGAGCGGGCCCGTCTTGCTGGGATAGATCGCGACCAGCTCGCCCGACGGGCCGATCAGATATTTGTGGAAGTTCCAGCGCGGGCGCGCATCCTCGCCGGCGACATCGCTCACCCAGAGATAGAAGGGATGGGCCTCGCCGCCCACGACCTGCTGCTTGACGGTGAGCGGGAAGGAGACCGAATAATTGACCTCGCAGAATTCGACGATCTCTTCCTCCGTGCCGGGCTCCTGGGCGCCGAAATCGTTGGACGGCACGCCGATAACGGTGAGCCCTCGCGCGCGGTAACGCTCCCAGAGGCCCTGCAGCTCGCGATATTGCGGCGTGAAGCCGCAACGGCTCGCCGTGTTGACGATCAGGACGGGCTTGCCGGCAAAACGCGACAGCGGCAGCGCCTCGCCCGTCACGGTCAGGAATTCGAAATCATGGGCGGACATGGCTTCCGGCATTTTGGCCTCCTCGCCTTTTCATTGCCGCTCATTATAGCATGGGCGCGCTTCATGTCGTCGGGGCCGAGGGAGAGAGTCGATGTGCGATACGCTGGTGGCGCGGCCGGGGACGACGGCGACGGGCGCGCTTCTTTTCGCCAAGAATTCCGACCGCGAGGCGAACGAGGCGCAATATCCGCTGTTCGTGCCGGCGGCGGCGCATGAGCCGGGGGCGGCGCTCGCCTGCACCTATATTTCGATCCCGCAAGTCGCCCGCACCCATGCCGTGCTGCTGTCCAAGCCGTTCTGGATGTGGGGCGCGGAGATGGGCGCCAACGCGCAAGGCGTCGTCATCGGCAACGAGGCGGTGCATGCGAAGATCGCGCCGCAGGCGGAACCGGCCCTGATCGGCATGGATTTGCTCAGGCTCGGGCTCGAACGCGGGGCGAGCGCGGAAGAAGCGCTCGATGTCATCACGACATTGCTCGAAGCGCATGGGCAAGGCGGGAACTGCGCCCATAAAGGCCGCTTCGAATATCACAACGCGTTCCTTATCGCCGATGCGAAGGGCGACGCCTTCGTGCTCGAAACGGTGGGGCGCGACTGGGCGGTGGAGCGCGTGCGCGACCGCCGCAGCATATCGAACAGCTACACGATCGGGGCGGATTTCGAGCGGCTGAGCGAAGGCGCCGAAGGGCTCGCCCGCGAACATGGACTTGCGCCGGCGGGCCAGGGTTTCGATTTCGCCGATGTCTTTGCCAACCGCCAGCGCTCGGCGCTGGCGAGCGGACATCAACGCTGGTGCCGGACGAGCGCCTTGCTGGGCGCGAAAACGGGCGGCATTTCAGCCCGCGAGATGATGCGGTTTCTGCGGGACCATGGCGCGCAGGCGGCACGGCGGCGCGACTGGCGGCCGGACGGCATTCTCGGCGGCGCGGTGTCGGCGCATGCGACTTACGGGCCGGTCCGGCGCTTCGGGCAGACGACGGCGTCATGGGTGGCTGAGCTTGGCGAAGGGCGGGCCGTTCACTGGCTGACCGCGACGGCGGCGCCCGATACCGGCATCTTCAAGCCGGTGTTTTTCGGGCCGGGCTTTTTCGGGCCGGGATGGGAGGACGCGGGGCTGCCCGATTTCGGACCGGCGCCGGGCGATGCGTTCAATGCGCGGACGCGCTGGTGGCAGCATGAAAGGCTGCACCGGGCGGTGCTCGGGAACTATCCGGAGAGGCTGGCGGCTTTCGCCGGGGAACGGGACCGGCTGGAGGCCTCGTTCCTGGCCCGGGTCGAGGCGCTTCTCCGGCGCGGCGGCGGCGCGGACGAGGCCGGGACGCTTTCGCGCGCGATCTGGCGGGAGGCGGATGCAGCCGAGGCGCGCTGGCTCGAAAAAGTGCTGCGTGTGCCGGAAAACCCGGCTTTCCGGCCCTCGCCCTTCATGGCGGCGCATTGGGGCAGTCTGGCAAGGCAGGCAAGGATGCGGGGGTGAGGGGCGCGGGCGCCGCCCAGCACGCCGCAAGGCCCCCTCACCCTTCCGCGGGCTTGCGCCCGCTCCCTCCCTCT
>NZ_JBBECC010000103.1:0-28650 GCF_040882025.1 Parvibaculum sp.
TCTTCCCACCCTCCCCCTGTGGGAGGGTCAAACGGTCGAAGACCGTTTGGGGAGGGGTAAAGCGTCACACAACAACGCCGATCGCATGCAAGATATGTGAATGCCGCAGGGGCACTGCGTTAAGGCGCCGGACCAATTGAACCTCCATCCCGAAACCAGCTACTCTTGTTTATTCATCCATCTATCGGTGGAGTGAGCGCAATGGCCGGCAAGACGCCCGTCAAATCGACAAAAGCCGCAAGGAAGGCCCCCGCCAAAGGGGTCGCTGCGAACCCGGCCGGCCAGCGCAAGACGGCGCCAACGTCGAAAGCCGGGAAGCCGGTCCTCCTCTCGGGCGGCAACCCCCAGATCGCCAAGGCCTATGGCGACGCCCCGGTGCAGGCCTATATCGCGGCCATGCCGGGCTGGAAACAGGGCGTCGGGCGCCGCATCGACGCGCTCGTTACACGCGCCGTCCCCGGCGTGCGCAAGGCGGTCAAATGGAACTCGCCCTTCTATGGCGCGGGCGACGAGGACCAGGGCTGGTTCCTCAGTCTTCATTGCTTCACGAAATACATCAAGGTGGCGTTCTTCCGCGGCGCGTCGCTGCGTCCTGTCCCGCCCGGCACCTCCAAACAGAAAGGCGTGCGCTACCTCGACATCCATGAGGATGACCCGTTCGACGAAGCACAGTTCGCCGCCTGGGTGAAGCAGGCAAGCCAATTGCCCGGCGAGAAGATGTGAGCCTGGTCGGATGAACGATCTATTGCGGTTCCCAAGTGCGGTCCGACGCGATCCTCGGATTGAGGCCTGGTTCTCGGACTTCGCCGATCCGTTCCGGTTGATGACGCGGGCATGGTTTGAGCGCATGCGCGGCTGCGGTGCCGACGTCCGCGAGCTCCTGCACGACGGATGTCCGGTCGCTTGCGTAGGAAACGCGCCGTTTGGATATGTCAACGCATTCAATGCTCACGCGAGTGTCGGCTTTTACTATGGCGCAATGCTTGCGGATCCCGTCGGACTGCTCGTAGGCGACGGCAAGCGCATGCGTCATGTGAAACTGCGCCCCAGCAAAGAGCTGGACGATGAGGCCTTGGGTGACTTGATCGCAGCTGCCTGCCGCGACATCCGGCAACGCCTCGGGCTGGTCTAGCGTTGGCCGGTGTGCAGGGCGGGGCGTGTCTGAAGCTTGACGGATCGTCTCGACGAATGCGCGCTTCGCGCCAATGAGGGACGCGGCCGTCAATCTCGATCCGTGCAAATTCTGTCTCAATGTTTCCCGTTGATTTTACCGGGATGTTTACTTGAAGAGAGGCATTCTTCGCCACGGTACAGACAAGCAGGCAGGTGAGGGATGATCCGCCGGGTGATCGGAAAGCTCTTTGGCAAGCGGAAAGCGGCCCGGGCGTCGCGCGAATTCGCCACCGAGCTGTTGCGCGGTATCGTGGAAAACGAAGCCGCAACCGCCATGATGCAGGCGGATGCGCGAAACAGCAGCGAGCCCTGCGCCCTGCTTACGCCGGTCGTACCGTTACCCGCACAACAGCATGCCGGGTGGTTTGGCGGCATGCCTCGCTTGCCCGGCAACATTGCATGGCCGGAGATCGAGGGCGAACCTCTTCGCTTCATATGCCAGCTGGACCTGTCTGCGCTGCCTGAGAACATCTGGTCGGGCCTCGGTCCCAGGCGGGGCTGGCTTGCGGTTTTCCTCCACCCCGAAAAACTGACCCCGAAGGTGCTCCACATCGAAGGCGAGTTGAAACGGCGCGAGGGTCCGGGGCAGACGGATGCGGTCTGGTTCTGGCCGCGTGCTTACGACAAGCAAAGACCGCCATTGCAGGCACATTCGCCCGAGTGGCCGATCGCGGTCATGGAACATGTCGGACAACTTCCTCCGCCCGCGGGATGGCGCAAAGGCAAGGCGCCCGGCTTTCCCGATCCCCGCGATGCCGAGAGCCCCGACCTCTCCAACGCGGCCTTTCATCCGTTCAACGAAGCGACGCTCTCGGCACTCCTCGAGAGCGTGCGGAAACAGTTGAACGAAAGAAAAGCACGAATAGACGGGCTGCTTCAGAAAAAATGCCGCGACGAAACCCGGACGGAACTGGAGAGAATGCAACCCGAAGCGTCGCGCGCGCTGGAACGGTTTTCGCTCATCGAAGATGCGCTGTTGCCTTTCACGAAGGAATTTGAACTCGGACCCGTCGGGGAACTGGTAGCACAGCTCTCCGCCCTTCCTTCCTGCGATACAAACTATCTGAAGAATGACGAAGAAGGCTATGCCGTCATCACGTCCGCGATCCAGACGCTGTGCGAAAAGCCGGATCCACGCGCAGGCGGATGGTGGTATTGGGGCTATGCCGACCGGCTTTATCGGCATGCCATATACGCCTACACCTCTACACCCGAAGCGCTCCATCCCGAATTGCGTCTACGGATGGAAACGATCTGGCAATTCGAAGCCCGGCATGAGTGCGGAGCCATGGGACATGCGCCGCTTGGCCATGTCTACACACCTCATGGACCGGCAACGCGGAACGCGGTCTTGCTGGGGTTTCCGACAAGTTCGATGGTCGGCTGGGCGTGGGGCGATATGTATTCTCTCGTCCTGTTCATCGATCGCGATGACTTGTCGCGCGGGGATTTCAGCAATGTGATCTTCGACATCACAAACTAGAAAGCTTAAGCTTGCTTGCCTGCACACAGATTGCAGAATGATCGTCGGTGAAGGTGGAAGGCCGCCGGCAACGATCACGAAGAAAGCGACAACCACCATGAAGAAGACTTCGGGAACCCGGCAGGAAACAAAAGCAGAAACCTCGCCCGCTCAACTGATCGACGCGAAAATCGCGGCGCTGGGCGATTGGCGGGGCGAGACGCTCGCCCGCGTCCGGAAGCTCATGCACGCGGCCGACTCTAAAATCGTCGAGGAGGTGAAATGGAGAAAGCCGTCGAACCCGACGGGGGTTCCGGTGTGGGAGCATGCCGGCATCATCTGCACCGGCGAGACCTACAAGGACAAGGTGAAGCTGACCTTCGCCAGCGGCGCCGCGCTGGAGGATCCTTCGGGCCTTTTCAATTCGAGCCTCGACGGCAATGTGAGGCGCGCCATCGATTTCCATGAGGGCGACAGGATCGATGAAAAGGCATTAAAGGCGCTTATACACGCCGCCGTTGCTCTCAACGTTTCGGCGCACGCCGCCCGCCCCGTCCGCGCCCGGAAGAAACCGAAGAGCGCTTGAGGGCCTCAGCGGGCCGTCATGCCGCCATCGATGACGAGTTCCGCGCCCGTCATGTAACGCGACTCGTCGGACGCCAGGAACACGATCCCGGCCGCGATGTCCGAGGGCAGGCCGGCATAGCCGAGCGGCGTCGCAACCGCGATCGCATTCGGATCGATCGCATTGGCGCCTTCGGCGATCGGCAACACGCTGGAGGCGAGCGCATCCGTGCCGTCCGGCGTCATCTTCTGCCAGATCGCGGTGTCGATGATGCCGGGATGAACCGAATTGACCCGCACATTCATCTGTCCTTGCGCGCATTCGAGGGCGACGGCCTTGGTGAAAAGCCGGACAGCGCCCTTGGTCGCGCAATAGCCGGCAAGCCCCGGCGCGCCCTGGAGGCCGGCAACCGATGAAATGTTGATGACCGAACCGCCGCCCGACGCCGCGATGAGCGGAACGGCGTGTTTGACGCCGAAGAACACGCCATCGACATTGATCGCCTGCTGGCGCGTCCATTGCTCGTAGGACATTTCGAAGACCGAGGCGCCGATGGCGATGCCGGCATTGTTGACGAGAATATGCAGGCCGCCGAACTCGGCCTTGGCGGCGGCCACGATTTCCGCCCAGCGGGCTTCGCTGGTGACGTCGTGCCTGTGGGCCGAGGCCGTGCCGCCGGCCTTGCCGATCAGCGCCGCCGTTTCCTTGAGACCCGCCGCGTCGACATCGGTGACGATGACTTTCGCCCCCTCCGCCGCCAGCGCCAGCGCCGCACCCCGGCCGATGCCGCTCGCGGCACCCGTTACCAGCGCCACCTTGCCGCTTACCCGTCCCATGTTTCGTCTCCCGGTTTTGCTTGTTTTGGCCGATACTCTTCCGGCTTTTGGGTCAATGTTCTAGGGTATCCGCCCTAGTGCCGCAACGGCCCACCCCACCCCTTGCTTGCAGAAAAATGTACTGTGGTCTATTTTCTGCGAAACGCGACGTTACAGAACACTGGAGGATGAAGCCGTTGAAATCCGCCGAGATCGAAACGGACGCCCTGCCCCGCCGCCCCGGCAAGAAGGAGCGCACGCGGCAGGAAATCTACCGCACGGCCATGCGCCTCTTCGGCGAGCATGGCTATGACGGCGTCACCATCGAGGATATTTGCGCCGGCGCGGGCATCGCCAAGGCGACGTTCTTTCTGCATTTTGCTGGCAAGGCGACGCTGATCCATGCCTTCAACGACGAGATCACGGCCGCTTTCTCCGAAAAGCTCGCGACCCATGACGGCACCGCCGAAGAACAGCTTTATTTCCTCGCGGCGGCATTCGAGGAGCAGTGGCAGGGCAATGCGCCTGTCATGCGCAAGATGCTGAGCGAATTCATGGACCAGCCCGCCGCCCATCTCGTGACATCGCAGCTCAACGAAAGCGTGATCGATCTTGTCGCCGCGATCCTGCGCCGCGGCCAGGCGCGCGGCGAGTTCCGCCCGAGCTTTACGCCCGAGATCGGTGCCGCCGCCATCGTCGCCACATGGAGCGCGCTGACCGCCTGGTGGAGCGCCCACCCCGAAGCCGACACGTCGGCATTTAATCGCGAATTTCTCGACATCGCGCTGAACGGCTTCAAGGCCAAGGCGCCCGCAAGAACATAGAATTCGACAACAGGGAAACATTCAGAAAAGGAACCCCGACATGGCCGGCACAAAAATGCGCTTCGGCGCCTTCATTGCCCCCTTCCACCCGCTCGACGAAAATCCGACGCTGGCGATCGAGCGCGACATCGAACTCGTCCAGTGGATGGACCGGCTCGGCTACGACGAAGCCTGGATCGGCGAACATCATTCGGCGGGCTACGAGCTGATCGCGAGCCCCGAACTCTTCATCGCGACGCTGGCCGAACGCACAAAGCATATCCGTCTCGGCACGGGCGTTTCCTCGCTTCCCTATCACCAGCCGCTGATGCTGGCCGATCGCATCAACCAGCTCGATCACATCACGCGCGGCCGCGTGATGTTCGGCGTCGGACCGGGCGCGCTTCCCTCCGACGCCTTCATGATGGGCATCGAGGTCGCCAAACAGCGCGACATGATGGACGAGGCCCTCGATGTTATCGTGCCGCTGTTGCGCGGCGAAACCGTGACGGCGAAGACGAGCTGGTTCGAACTCAACGAGGCGCGCCTGCAGATGACGCCGTACTCGCGCCCCGGCGTCGAGATCGCGGTCGCAAGCCAGGTTTCGCCGACCGGCGCCACCGCCGCCGGCAAGCATGGCGTCGGCCTCCTGTCGATCGGCGCGACGTCCGCCGGCGGCTTCAACGCGCTTTCCACCAACTGGGCGATCTGCGAGGACACCGCAAAGGACAACGGCACGACGGTCGACCGCAATGCGTGGCGCCTTGTCGGTCCGGTCCACATCGCCGAGACGCGCGAAAAGGCGCGCGAGAATGTCCGCTTCGGTCTCGAAAAATGGCTCTACTACTTCCGCGAAGTGGCGGCCCTGCCGCTGGCGCCGACCGATGGTTCGGATCCGGTCGACGCACTGATCGCTTCCGGCATGGCTGTCATCGGCACACCGGACGACGCGATTGCGCAGATCGAGCGGTTGCAGAGCCAGTCGGGCGGTTTCGGCGCCTTCCTGCAGATGGCGCATAACTGGGCCGACTTCGACAACACGAAGAAATCCTACGAACTGATGGCGCGCTACGTCTTCCCGAAGTTCCAGGACCTGAACGTCAACCGGGAAGCTTCGCTCGACTGGGCACGCACCAACCGCCCGACCTTCATGGGTCAGGCGATGATGGCGGTCGGCACGCGCGTCGCCCAGCACATCGAGAAGAAGGGCACCGAAAACATCCGCCCGGAAATTCTCGAAGCGATGGGCCTCGGCAAGAAACCCGACGCCGCGCAGTAAACAGCGCACGCGCAAAAACAAAAGGGCGGCTCATCGAGCCGCCCTTTCCGTTATCGGTAATGGAATCTAGAACCTCATTTCACCGGCGCAGATCCGCCCGTAAAGCCCCTGGTCCAGCGGCACATATTTCTTCTGCACCGGGCAATTGAAATAAACGGGGTCGGGCACGATCGAGGGATCGAACCCTTCCTTCACAAGCTCAACCTTGCGGTGTTTGAACGTGCCCGTGATTTCGATTTCGGGCTGCAGGCGAACGAAGACCGGTACCGCATAATCCGGCAGCTCCTTCTGCATCTGCGTGCGGAAATGATCGAGATCGAGCGCACCGTTGGCGGCGACGATCGAGGCCATGCCGGCGCGACCATCGGCGCCCGGCACATGGACGCCATAGACATTGGCCTCCTTGACGCCCGGAAAGACCGAGATCGCTTCGGCCACTTCCGACGTCGCCACGTTCTCGCCTTTCCAGCGGAAGGTGTCGCCGATGCGGTCGACGAAATAGTAGTAACCCCGTGCATCCTGCCGCAGCAGGTCGCCGGTGCGGAACCACGCATCGCCTTTCTCGAAGACGTCGCGCAGAATCTTCTTCTCGGTCTCGTCTTTCTTGGCGTAACCGTCGAAGCGGCCGGTCGGCTGATCGGGATCGTTGCTGATCTTGCCGAGCGCCTCGCCAGCCTCGCCGGCTTCGGCCGGGATGCAGAACCCGTCGGCCCCGCGCACCGGCTTTTCGTTCTCGATGTCGAACTTGACGATCTCGACATTGAACTTCTTCTTCGCCCAGCCCGGCACGCGCCCGATGGCGCCTTGCGTGCCGTCGAAATTCATCAGTGCCACATTGCCTTCGGTCGCCCCGTAGAATTCCAGAATGTGCGGAATCTTGAAGCGCTTCTGGAAGGCCGGCCAGATCTCCGGACGCAACCCGTTACCGATCACCATGCGCAGCTTGTGCTTGGTTTCCTTCGGGTGCTTGCTGGTGTTGAGCAGGTAGCGGCAGAGCTCGCCGATATACTGAAAGAGCGTCGCGCCGTATTTGTTCGTGTCGTCCCAGAAGTGGGTCGCCGAAAACTTCTGCCGGATGATCACCGAGCCACCAACGGTCAGTGTGGTGCCGACCGCGCAGACGCCGCCGGCCGAATGGTAGAGCGGCAGCACCACATACATGCGGTCGCTCTCCTTCGCGTTCACGGCCGCCGCGAAAGCACCCATCATCGTCAGAAGACGCACATGGGGAATACGCGCGGCCTTTGGATTGCCGGTCGTGCCGCTGGTGTAGATGTAAAGCGCGTCGTCTTCGATCGTCAGGCCGGCACGGAAGTCGGCCGGCAGCGGATCGCCCGACTGCTGCGCGAGCGCCGCATCGAGATTGTTGGCGCCCTGCACGCTCCCGCCCGTCGCCCAGACCGTCATCGGCCGTTCGAGCTGGTCGGTGGCCGTCGAATAGTTCTCGGCAAGTTCCGTCCCGAGAATAAGATGGCTGGCATTCGAGATGTTGAGGCAATGGGCGAGCGGGCCCTTGGTGAGATTGGTATTGATCAGCGCCGCCGTCGCGCCCGCCTTGATGATGCCGAGCCAGGCCACGAGATATTCCGGCCGGTTCTCCATCATCAGCGCAATCACGTCGCCGCGCCCCAGGCCCTGGTCCTTGGCCCAGCGCGCATAGCGATTGGCCGCCTCGTTATATTCGCGATAGGTGATCTTCCGGTCTTCGAAATAGATCGCGATGTTGTTCGGCTTGGTCCGCGCCAGTTCCTCGATCGTGTCGGCAAGTGTGTGCGCCGCATTCTCGCGAACGGCGGTCGCCTTTTTCAGCGTGCGGAGCGCCGCACGCAGAAAGGTAATTTCATTGCCGATCCGTTTGATCAGACCCATCCCCGTATCCCTCCGGTCCCGAAAAAAGCTGAGCTTTTCTTGTCTTCTCTTTTATGCCCATGGCCCCCGGCAACCGTCAAGAAAAGCCGGAATTTTACCGGTAAATTCGGCGTCAACGACGGGGACCGCCAAAACGGAGTGACAGCGACAGGCAGCGCGGCCATCATCGGGCCGCCTGCCAGACTCGTTCGGAGCCGGACCGGAAATGCCAGAAACAGATGAAAGCCGCGACGATCCGGGCGAAATCCTGCTCGATGTGATCGGCCAGCAATGTCCGCTGCCGGTGCTGCGCGCCCGCAAGCGTCTGTTGCGCCTCGCGCCCGGCGCGCTTTTGCGCGTCTTTGCGAGCGATCCGGTGGCGCGGATCGACATGCCGCATTTCTGCGCCGAGGCAGGTCACGAGCTTCTGGAAATGCGCGACCGCGGCACCTGGATCGAATTCCTGATCCGCCGGGGTGATAATATCCATGAAGACGACATGGACTTGGTGGCAAAGCCGGTGCGCAGTCTTTAGGCGAAGAATTCCTCGGCGAGGATGGCGTAGAGATATTCGTCGCGCCACGCCCCTTGGATAAACCGGCTCTGGCGCAGCGCGCCTTCGCGGCGCATCCCGAGCCGCTCCATCACCCGCGCCGACGCCTTGTTGCGCTGGTCGCATGTTGCATAGATGCGCTGCAGCCCAAGCTCGCGGAAACCGGCCTCCATCAGCGCCTGCGCGGCCTCGGCCGCATAACCCTGCCCCCAGTAGTCGGGATGCAGCGCATAGCCGAGATCGCCGGTGAGCCGGTCCCAGTCTGCGAATTTGAGACCGACGCCGCCGATCAGGCGCGGCTTCTTGCCGCCCCGGAGAACGATGGCGAGGTCGAAATCGACGCGTGGCTTCTGTTTCTGATCGTTGAGAAAGCCGCGGATCGTCTCCCGGCTCTGCGTCAGCGTGTTCGGTCCCCAGATCAGATGCCGCGTCACCTCCTCGAGCGAGGCATAGGCATGAACCTCGTCGAGGTCGCGCACCGTAAAGTCGCGCAGGACGAGACGCGGTGTTCCGATCGGCAGCGACAGCGCCGGCGTGGATACGGCGCGGCCGCCGAGCCTCATTTTATCCCCGCTTCGGCGAGCGCCGTCAGGGTCGCTTTTTGCGGTTCCCGAAAGCCGACCACAATGGTCCCGTTCGATGCCTCGAAGACCGGCCGCTTGATCAGCGCCGGGTGCTCGGCCATCAGTTTCAGAGCATCATGCCCGACCATGCTTTTGGGCATGTTTCGCCATGTCGTGCTGGCCTTGTTGAGCAGCGTTTCCGCGCCCACGGCCTTGGCGAAACGCTTGACGTCGGCAAGCGCGATGCCGTCGGCCCGGACGTCGTGAAAGCGATGGGAAATGCCCTGATCCTTGAGCCATTTCAAGGCCTTGCGGCAGGTGTCGCAATTCTTCAGCCCGTAAACGGTCAGCACCATCCCCTCCCCGCATGCTTCATCATGGCAAAGCATAGCCGGGAAGCGGCAAAGGCCAAGCGGCCTTGCGCCGAAAACCGAAAAACTGGCTGAATCAGGCCGCTTTCTTGAGCGCCTCGCGCTCAATGAACTGGCGTTCCCGCTCGGAGGTAACGGGCTCGACCGCGCGGTAAGCCTCCGGCGGCATGATGCCGAGCAACGCCCGCACTTCCTCGAGCGGCTTGTCGAGCAGAGCCTCCCAATCGGCCGCGGGCAGCCATTTTGCCTGCTTTCCGTGGCGGAAACCCTCGCGTATGACGCGTCCGAGCTTCAGGTCGGGATTGCGTTTGACACTGAGGCGCCAGCCCACCAGCACGATGAAACCGATGCCACGATTGCGTGTTTGCGCATAACTGAAGGCAAGCAGCGCCAGCTCACCGAGCCCGTCGCGGCCATAACCCGTCGTCACATGCCAGAGATCGTGCGAATCGCGCAGCCGATCGCCGAAAATCTGCTCGTCTTCCGGCCGTTCCTCGCGCAGCGGCACCTCACGGCTCGCCTCGACAAGTCCGTCGGCCGTCAGGTTTTCTTCCGCCATGAATTCATAATAGGTACGGCCGAGGGTGCCCTCCGGAAGGCGCGACAACCGTTCACGGTCGTTAAGCGCCGCAATGAGGTCACGCTTTTCGGCGACGATCCGCTGCCCCATCTCGGTGGCGATGAAGCGCTTGAACATGCGGTCGCGGACACTACCGGACAAGGCGTCGATGATCTTGAAGACTTGGCCCGTATCTTCCTTGTCGGCGATCAGGGCGCGGACCGCCCGAATGGCCTTCAACGGCTCGATACGCTTGCGTTTCGCCTTTGAGGGGGCTGCAGCGCTGAAATCGGCTGGACTGGCTGTCGTCATCGCTCTAATCCCGTTGTTAGGATGAGGTATACCTCTACGCCCCTTGCAGCTTTATGTATCAAGTACTGACATTGTTGTCAATATAAATCGCTTGAAGGAGACCGGCTTGTCGACCGTCGCCAAAACCGCCGCCAGCCCCGCCAAAACGACGGGAAAACGCATCCGCCGCACCGCCGAGGAGGCGCGGCGGCTCATTCTGGACGCCGCCGAGGAGCGTCTCGCCCGGCAGGGCCCTGAAGGCTTGCGGCTTCAGGACATCGCCCGCGACATCGGCATCTCGCACCCCGCCATCCTGCATCATTTCGAAAGCCGCGAAGGGCTGGTCCGTGCGCTGATCGCGCGCGCCAATGCTCAACTGCGCGACACCATGCTGACGGCGCTCGGAGGCGAACACACCAAGGCGGACGCCTCCGACCATATCGGCCATGTGTTCGAAGCCTTGAGCGATCGCGGCACGGCGCGCCTGCTTTCCTGGCTGCTGCTGACCGGACGCGCGACAGAAAAATCCGATGCCCACAACGTCATGGGAGAGATCGTCGAAGCCCTGCAAAAACGGCGCGAGGAATATGCGGCTCTCAAGGGCAAGCCGGCGCCTGACAGGGAAGACACTTTGTTCATGGCGATGCTGACCGCCAACGCGGCGTTCGGCGAAGCGATCGTCGGACGGCAACTCGCAGAAGCCGTCGGCCTCGACGCCGACGGCATCAAGCGCTTCCGTAACTGGTTTGCGAAGCTGCTGAACGAACACTGGGACGGCGAGCAGTAGCAGCGCGCTCAGGCGGCACCGTCATAGACGACGAGATACTCGACGTTGTGTGCGCCCGGATTGGCGTACCAACTGGCCGCACGTTGCGGAATGCGCAGGCAATCGCCGCGCTGCAAACGAAAGACCGCATCGCCATTGCCGAATTCGAGCCCACCCTTCAGCACGACGATCTGACGCTCGCCGGCCGCATAGGCTGTCGCCGGATAGTCGACGCGTGCGCCGGCCGGCAACGAGACGTGCACGATGTCGATCCTGGATCCAGGCGGTGTCACGGAGCGCCGCAGGTAACCCGTCGCAGGATCTGTCCAGACGGGCTGCTCCGATGCGCGCGCAAGCGGCGACGGCGCTGTCTCGACTTCGCGAAAGAGATCGGAAACCGCAAGGCCGAGCCCGCCGCACAAGCGCCCGAGCAGGCCCGCCGTCGGACTCGAGTGCCCGAGTTCGATCCGGGAAATCATCGCCCGGCTGACGCCCGACGTTTCCGCAAGTTGTTCAAGGGTCAGACCGCGCGCAAGACGCGCCTCGCGCAGCCGCGCCGCCACGCGTATCTCGATATCGTCGGCAGGCGCCGATTTTGCCGATTGACGTCTATCTAGTTTCATGGAATAAATTCTAATATAATAGATCATTGTCGCCAAAGAGATTTTCGATGGGCATTGAGGTTCGCACGGCACAGGAGTCGGACCTGCCCGGCATCCTTGCGATCTACAATGATGCCGTAGCCAACACGACCGCGATCTGGAACGAAACGGACGCCGATCTCGAAAACCGCCGGCTCTGGGTGGAGGAGCGGCAGGGGCGCGGCTTTCCGTTGCTGGTCGCCGACGACAGTGGCGCGGTCGCTGGTTACGCCACCTTCGGCGACTTCCGCCCGCATGAGGGCTATCGCTTCACTGTCGAAAATTCGATTTATGTGCGCGGCGACCTGCGCAGGCGCGGCATCGCCGGCACCATGATGCCGCCGTTGATCGAAGCGGCCGCGAGACTCAGCATGCACACAATGATCGCCGGCATCGAGGCGGAGAACCTCGCCTCGATCCGCCTGCATGAGCGCTTCGGCTTCCACGAGGTCGCGCGCATGCCCGAAGTCGGCCGCAAGTTCGACCGCTGGCTCGATCTTGTCCTGATGCAGAAGATGCTCGGGTGAGCCCATAACGCTGTGAGCACCCGTCGCAGCGTGGCTCGCCAGCCAAAGTGCGAAGGCTGGTGCCCCTGGCCGGACTCGAACCAGCACGTTGTTGCCAACAACAGATTTTGAGTCTGCCGCGTCTACCATTCCGCCACAGGGGCTCCCGAAGCGCGGGGCGCATCATACTGGGCCGGACCGCACCTTCAATCGAAAAGAAGCCCGGCAGCGGCAGGGTCCGCCCACTGCGGCGACAAGGCGCGCGACAGGCGCCGGGCCCCCGTGCTTGAATGGGCCCATGATGGAGCGCATCCCCTCAACCGCGATTCCGTGGATTCTGATCGCCGCCAGCGTCGCGACGCTCGCCGGTGCCTATTTCTTCGAACACGTACTGGGCTACATCCCCTGTTCGCTCTGCTTGCAAGGCCGTGCGCCCCACTATTTCGCCATTGGCGCGGCGCTGATCGCCGGCATCCTGTCGCGGGAGGCCAATATAGGCATCGGCGCGCTGGCCTTCCTGGGCCTTTGCGTTCTGGCCTATGCGGGTGGGGTCGGAATCTCGGCCTATCACATCGGCGTCGAACAGAAATGGTGGGAGGGCCCCGCAGCCTGCGGTTCGGGCGGCCTCGTCGCCGGTTCGCTTGAGGAGCTGCAATCGGCGCTTCAGGGCCGCGTTCATGCGCCGCGCTGCGACGAGGCGGCATGGTCGTTTTTCGGCATTTCGCTGGCGGGCTTCAATCTGCTGATTTCACTCGTCCTCGGCGCGCTGGCGGCGTTGCCGCTCTGGCGGTATTTCCGCGAAAGCCGCGGAGAAGCGTGATGATGTCTCAGGATCGCAAGCCTGACGAAGGAAAGGCCGCACGCGTGTCGGCACAGCCGGGCCACGTGCGCAACGAAGCCATCGAGGAAATGATCCGTGTCGATCATGCCGGCGAATATGGCGCGGTGCGGATTTACCAGGGTCAGCTTGCCATTCTTCGCGCCCTGCCGAACAAGAAGGAGCTGGTGGAAAAGCTCGAGCACATGGCGAAGGATGAGGAAATCCATCTCGCCCGCTTCAACGAAATCGTCAACGAACGCGGCGTCCGCCCGACCGCGTTCGCGCCGGTCTGGCATGTCGCCGGTTTTGCCCTCGGCGCGGCAACGGCTCTGATGGGCGAAAAGGCAGCACATGCCTGCACCGCCGCCGTGGAAGAGGTGATCGACGAGCACTACAAGCACCAGGTCGACCGGCTCGACAGCATGGGCGCGGCCGAAAAACCGTTGCGCGACACGATCGAGAAATTCCGTCTGGAAGAGGTGGAGCATCGCGACCAGGCGATAGCGGCCGGCGCGCGGGAAGCGCCCGCCTATCCGCTGCTCTCCGGCGCCATCAAGGCCGCCTGCCGGCTCGCTATCCGAATCTCCGAAAAGGCCTGAGCCGCCTTACGGCTCCAGCTCGCTGTCCCAATAGAGATAGTCCTGCCAGCTTTCATGCAGATAGTTGGGCGGGAAGGCGCGCCCGTTGCGGTGGAGATCGCCGACCGTCGGCCTGAACGGCGGATGCATCGGGAACATATGCGCGTCCGCCGGCATCTTCCCGCCCTTGCGGAGATTGCAGGGCGCGCAAGCCGTGATGACATTCTCCCACGTCGTCTGCCCGCCGCGCGAGCGCGGAATCACATGATCGAAGGTAAGCTCCTGCCGCGCCGCGCAATACTGGCAGGTGAACCGGTCACGCAGGAAGAGGTTGAATCGCGTGAAGGCAGGGAACCGCGCCGGCTTCACATAGGATTTGAGCGAAACGACGCTCGGCAGCTTCATCTCGAAGCTGGGAGAGCGCACTGCCGTGTCGTAGCAGGAGACGATATTCACCCGGTCGAGAAACACCGCCTTGATCGTGTCTTGCCAAGACCAGAGCGAGAGGGGGTAATAGCTGAGCGGCCTGTAATCCGCGTTCAGCACCAACGCCGGACAACTATCCGGATTCGCAAACGATCCGTGCACACCGTCCTCCTGAAGAGGCGCGCCTTTGCCATGGTCGCTCCCCCTTTATGGCCAGCCTACTATATCCGGCGCGACGACTTTGTGAAGGCACGAGATTTCGTTCGAATCAGCAAGCCGCAGCAGCCCCGAGACGCCCGGCAAAGGCATCGGCAATGAAGCGCCCACCCAGCGTGAGCCCCGCTTCGTCGATGCCGTGACCAAGCCCCGCCGAGACGTGCCATTGCACGGGCAGGCCCGCTTCCCCAAGCGCCTGCACGGCCTGATGCATTCGGGCGACGGGCAGCATGTCGTCGCTGTCGCCATGGACCATAAGGATCGGGGGGCGGCCCTTCATTTCGGCTTTGAGGCGCTCGGGCCCGGCCAATGCCCCCGAATAGCCGACGATGCAAGCCGGCGGGCGGGCGCGGCGCAGGCCGACATGCAGCGACATCATCGTGCCCTGACTGAAACCGACCAGCGCCAGATGGGCGTCGCCGAGCCCGCGCAGCCCCAACTGCGTGTCGATGAAACTGTCGAGAACCGGCGCCGCCATTTCGACACCGCGCAGGATTTCATCGGGATCGAGGCGGCCGATCGGGAACCACTGAAAGCCCATCGGATTGGCGGGACAGGGTTCGGGCGCGTTGGGCGCGACAAAAGCGGCATCGGGCAGCAGCCGCTGCCAATAGGGGGCAAGGCCGATGAGGTCGTTGCCGTCAGATCCATAGCCGTGGCAGAGAATGACGAGCTGGCGCGCGGTGCCGCTGGCAGCCTCGATACTCGGCCCGGTCAGTGTTTTCGGCATTGGCTTCCCCTTCCGCAATGCGCGCCCACGCGATAACAATGCGCTCACCCGAGACTAAAGGGCGGATCGGCCATTTCAATGCGCGAAAACGAGAACCGGACCGACGTGCTGCGCTTTGCGCCGAGCCCGAACGGCTGGCTGCATCTCGGTCATGCCTGTTCGGCGCTCTTTGCATATGAAACAGCGAAGGAACTGCACGGCCGCTTTCTGCTGCGTATCGAGGACATCGATATCGGCCGCTGCCGCCCCGAATACGAAGAGGCGATCTATGAAGACCTCGCCTGGCTCGGCCTCGACTGGGAACGGCCTGTCCGCCGCCAGTCGGAACATTTCGCCGACTATGAATCGGCGCTGAAACGCCTGCGCGATATGGGCCTTGTCTATCCCTGCTTTGCGACGCGCAAGGAAATCACCGAAGCCATCGCCGCAACCGGTATCTCACCGCGCAACTGGCCGGTGGATCCCGACGGCGCGCCGCTCTATCCGGGCATCTACAAGGATCTTGCGCCCACAGAGATGAACCGCCTGATGTGGGAGGGCCGAAGCTACGCCTGGCGGCTCGACACCGAGAAGGCGCTTGCGAAGGCAGAGGAGATCGTCGGCGGACCGCTGATCTTCACCGAGGAAGGCAAAGGCCCGAACGGCGAGACGGGGAGCTGCACAGTCAAGCCGGCACTCTTCGGCGACGTCGTAATCGCGCGCAAGGATGTGCCGACGAGCTATCACCTCGCGGTAACGGTCGACGATGCGATCCAGGGCGTGACGCTGGTCACGCGCGGACAGGATCTCTTTCCCGCGACCTATATCCACCGCATCCTGCAGGTGCTACTCGGCCTGCCCGAACCTCGCTACCGCCATCACCGCCTGATCCGCGACGACGCCGGACGGCGGCTCTCGAAATCGGCCCGCGACATGGGCCTGCGCGAGTTGCGCGCCGCCGGCAAGTCGCCGGCCGACATCCGGCGCATGGTCGGATTTTAACCATCCGCCATCGGCGTGAACTGGCGCGAAATCTGCTTCCTTGACCTCAGACAGCCGGTTCGATCCCGAAAACGGACGAATCCGGCACGTTTGACCCGAGGGAGACCCAAAATTGGCCGCCGCAACCGCATTTGACGTCTCGAAACAACGCATCGACTGGATCGATATGGCCAAGGGCCTGACGATCGTCCTTGTGGTGATGGAACACACGACCGCCGGCGTCGGCGCCGCGCTCGGACAGCTACCCCTCGTTTTTGGCGCGCTGGCGGAATTCGCCAAGCCGTTCCGCATGCCGCTCTTTTTCCTGGTCGCCGGCCTCTTCGCTTACAAAGCGCTTTATGGCGACCTCCGCAAATTCGTCGACGGGAAGATCGTTCACTTCGCTTATTTCTACCTGCTCTGGTCGGTAATCCAGATCGGATTGAAGATCGCGCTGCCCCATGCGAGCGCATGGCAGGTCACCTATGTCGATCTGCTGATGATCCCGATACAGCCCTTCGCCGTGCTCTGGTTCATCTATTCGCTGGCGACCTTCTTCGTTGCCCTGCGGCTTCTGCGCAGCGCGCGGCCCGTCTTCGTGTTCTTCTTTGCGCTGGCGCTCTACTTCGCAAAGATCGAAACCGGCTGGATGCTGATCGACGAATTCGCCTGGCGCTTCATCTGGTTCGTCGCCGGCGTCTACGGCGCGAAACAGATCTTCGAACTGGCCGACTGGGCACGGGAAAAGCCGCTTCACGCGGTCGGTCTCGCTTCCGTCATGCTGGCAAGCGTCGCCGCTGTCGTCTTTTCGCATCTCATCGACATTCGAGCGCTCGAATTGCTGATGGGTCTTGCCGGTGCCGGCAGCGCTGTCGCGCTGGTAAGCGTTCTGGCGTCCGCGAACCTCGGCGCGCCGCTCGCTTATATCGGCCGTCACTCGCTCTATATTTTTCTGGCATTCTTCCTGCCGATGGCGGTCATGCGTGTCGGGCTTGTGCGCCTGGGCGTCGAAAATGGCGACGTCGTGACGCTTCTCACCACCGCTTTTGCCGTGGTCATGCCGATCGTCGCCTACCGCATTGTCGTCAATACACCGCTCGACGTCTTCTTCGTGCGGCCCGACATGTTCCGCCTGACATCGCCCCGCCCGCACAAGCCGCAGATCATGGTAGCGGCCGGGGACTAGGTCGGTGCGAGGAAGAAGCCGAGCAGCACGGTCAAGGTGACGAGACTTGCAGCCGTCGACAGAACGACGGCGCTCGACGCCGCGCCAGGCGCCGCGCCGTAGCGATTGGCGAGGATCGACGAATAGACGCCCGTCGGCATGCCGGCAAGGATCGTCGCCGCCGCGACCCAGAGCGGCTCCAGCCCGAACACGAATTGCGCCAGCACGAAAACGAGCGCCGGATGCGCGACGAGCTTGAAGAAGCTCGTCATTGATGCGGCGCCGATCGAACGCCTGATGCCGTAGCGCGTCAGCATGCCGCCAAGAACGAAAAGCGCGCAGGGAATGGCCGACCGTGCCACCATCTCAAGAGAACTGTCGACAACCGCCGGCAGAGGCACACCGAGTTGACCGTAGATGACGCCGCCCGCAATGCCGATGATGACGGGATTCTTCAAGGTATTGACGAGACCTTCCTTCAGGATCGCGCGAAAACTCGGCTGCGCGTCGCCTTCGTGAACCCGGGTGAGCTCAAGCAGGAAGGTCGCGATGGTGAAAAGAATGATGCCGTGAAAGGCGAGGATCAGAAAAACCGGTGTGCCCGCCGCCGGTCCGAATCCGGTCAGGATGATCGGCAGGCCAAGCATGATCGTATTGCCCTGCCCGCAACCGAACCCCAATATCACCGCATCGGACGGCGGACGGCGCAGCAAGAAGAACGCGACGAACGAACCCAGCGCCCATACGGCCAGCATGGCGCCGTAATAGGAAAGCCAGAGACCCCAGGGCAAGGCCGCCGGGAATTCGGTATGTGCGAGATTGCGGAAGAGCAGCACCGGCATCGCGAAAGTGAAGACATAGGCATCGAGCCCGTCGATGGTGCCCGCGCCGAGAAGCTTCGAACGCACCGCCACATAGCCGAGGCCGATGACACCGAAGATCGGCAGGACGAGACCGAGAGCGACTTCCATGAAGGGGACCGCACGAGAGAAAACCCGCGGCGGAACCTATAGCGGTCCGCTCATGGCGTCAAAGAGAGCGGAAACTACCAGTCGTAAAGACCGGTGAAGCGCTGGAAGCCGGCGGCTTCAGCCCAGTGTTCCCATTGTTCGCGCGCGCGCTTCGTGACCGCCGGGCTGCCGCCGCCTTGTCCGACGCCGAGCATCATCAGCTCGGTGCAGCCTTGATAATAAGGCTCCGGCTTCGGCAGCGAGCCGCCGCGCAACATGCGGGCCTGCTCGGAATCCTCGAACCCGTCGGTGAGCAGGATGACGCGCACATCGCCGGCCGTACAATCGACCTGATGCGACATCGTCTCCATGAATGAAACGATATAGGTCCAGTCCTGTGCCTTGAGCTTTCCCTCGGCGACCAGCTGTGGCAGCGCCGAGACAAGCGCCGAAATGCCTTCGGCAACGGATTCGGGCCGCGAGCGCGCCGAAATGACCTCGTCGACCTTCAACGGGTTGGCGCCTGAATCATAGGCGCCAAACGTCCGCACCATGACGCGCGAGCGCACCGGCAGCTTGTCGATCTCCGACACCATGCGCGCCGCAACGCGGGCGGCATAAGCTTCATCGTCGACCAGCGGATTGCTCCTCGAGAGATCGAGCCCGATGACAACCGTTTGCGGACGCGGCGGCACATCAACAGCACCCGCCTTCGCGGCGAGAAATGGCGCCGAGAGAAAGGCGGCGGCAAGGCTGAGCGCGGCAACGGCCCGCATGGCGCTCATTCGCCCGGCCCACCAACTGGGATGCGGCGCGAGCCGCGCGGCGGCAGAATTTCGCCGAAAGGTTCGCGAACGGCTTCCATCCGCGTCGGTCCTGCCTTCATCGCATTGCGCGAGCGGCGCTCCCACCAATCGTCGAAGAGTTTTTCGTAACGTCCGAGATGACGCGAGTCCTCGCAGGCCTTGATCCGCTCGGCGGAACCAAATCCGTTGGCAAGCGCCTTGTCCTTGCGCAGGCCGAGAAAGCCACGGCCACCGCTGCGAGGCAGCGCTGCGACGCCGTTGCGCCGCGCATCCTCGAGACCCTGCTCGTAAGCGCGGCATTCGCGCATCAGACCCGTCCACAGAAGATGACGCCGGTTCTCGGGTCCTTCCATTTCGGTCAGCGCATGGCGGTTGCTGTCATACTCGGCCTCGAGCGCCGCCAGCCGGTCCATCGCAATGCGACGATGCTTGAAGTCCCGCGCATGGAAGACGCGGCGCAACGCTGCCACCGCATAGTGAATGCAAAGCGCGGCAACGCCTGTAACGACAAGAAACACGATACCGAGCGAGGCAAGCCAGGCGAGCGGCTGCCAGCCGCGCATCTGGTCGACCTCGGAGGCGACCCGCGTCGTTTCCTGCGTCGCCGTCGAGGCGATGCCGAGACCGGCCAGCGCATTGCCGAGCGACGAGCCGACACTGCCGTCGCTTGTCGCGGCGATGCCGTTTGGCAGCGACATCAGCGCCAGCAAAACGCCGACGCCGAGCAGCATGGCAAGCGCCAGCACGAAAACGATACGGACGAAAACGGCCTTGCCGAAGGCACTGAGCTGTTCATAAAGGATATGCGCCGCAACGGTCGCAAACAGCACCTGCATCGACTTGAAGGCAACCGACGAGCCGAGCGCGCCGGGCAATTCGAGGAATTCGTTGGCAAGCGCCCGCGTCCAGAATTCGCTGACGATCGCATAGTCGACGATCAACGCGCCGACGGCGATGAGGCCGATCAGGACAAAGGCGAAGAAATGAAACGAGGCAAAGCGCGCTTCGCGCTCGCTTGCGACATAGTTGCGCGAGATCTTCTCGCGCGTGTCTTCGGGAATAAGGGTCATCGCGCTCATGACTTCGTCCCCCGGCTGAAAAAGCCCTTGCGCTTCGGCACTTCGGCCACGGCGCTTTCAAGCGGCGCGGAAAGGCGCTTGGCGAGTTCGACAACCTCGCGCTCCAGCGTTTCCTGCCGCGCCCGCCGGCGCGCCAGTTCGGCGGCATAGGCCGCGTCGAGTTCTGAAAGCCGGGAAAATACATGAAGCTCGGGAAGCGGCTCGACGGCGCGGCCGTAGTGATAGGCTGTCTGCCCCTTGCCCTGCGCGCCGCCCGGCGCATTCCCCGTATCGAAACCGTCGCTCATCAGCCCGATCCTTTTCTGACACAACCCGCGTTAACACTCTAAAAGTGTAACACCGGTCGAAAGGCAGGCGGAGTCTGCAAAACGAAATCGTCGAGATGAAGGAACGCCCGCCACACCTTAACAAGATGTCCCATTGGAGGACTCCAATGCGGCGGAAACATTATGGGAATATGGCAAGAATGTGATCGGATCGGGCCGGTCAACAGGCTGCCGAGCGGCGTTTTGCGTAGAGTTGATCGCGCTCGGCCTGCAGGCGGTCGAGTTCGGCCTTCTCGGCACTGTTCTCTTCGGCGGCCAGCATGAGCGGTGGAAGTGTGATGGCAGCGACATAGCCGATGGTCTGATTGCTGCGCCGATTGCTCTGGATGACCGCGTCGAGCTCGGCCGTGCGCCTCTGACTTGCGGCGAGCCGCTCGTCGATCGCAGTGCAGGCCGCAAGCCGCTCGGCCTCCTCCATCTGAACAGGCGCTATCGTCTGGGCCGACGGCAGGGATGGCGCCGGCCGCGCGCAACCGACCGCGACAAGCCCGATGGAAAGGATGAGGATGCTAGTCTTCATAGACGACCGCACGTCCCTTGCCATCGAGCGCGCCCCAACTCATCAGCGCGATCCCCACACTGCCGTAACGCACCAGAATGACCGCGTCCGCGCGAAGCTTGTAAGCCTCTTCGCGCAATTTGGCGTCGACATCGGCCCTCGTGGGATCGGCGTTGAAAATCGTCGTCTTGTTGACGTTGACGTTGATATCCCCAAGCACGCGATACTTGCGATCGGTGATGTCGCCTTCCGTGACGAGGATCTGGGCGACCGGCGTCGGCGCGCGCACAGGCGCTGCGGCCGA
This sequence comes from Parvibaculum sp., assembly GCF_040882025.1. Taxonomy (GTDB): domain Bacteria; phylum Pseudomonadota; class Alphaproteobacteria; order Parvibaculales; family Parvibaculaceae; genus Parvibaculum. The sequence goes on from NZ_JBBECC010000103.1 coordinate 21,055, forward strand.
GGCATTGACCTTCGGGTCGTATCCCGATTTCTGAACATTCGACGTGGACCATGTGCTGCCGCACCCGGCGACGCCGAAACAGACCGCAAGAATCAGAATGCCCCGAGGCAGAATATGCATGGAATCCCCCAACCCCAAAATCCAGACCGCATCATGGGGAACACGGATGGATTCGCAAAGCCAAATCCGCATGGCCGGGGCAGATTCCCTCAGGCCGCCTCTTCCGAGTTGTAGTCCACGAGGCGGACGACATCGGCCATGATGTCGGTGATCTGGAAATCCTTCGGCGTGTAGATGGCGGCAACGCCGGCAGTGCGCAGCGTCGCTTCGTCTTCCGGTGGAATGATGCCGCCGACGACGACCGGAATGTCGGAAAGCCCGGCCTCGCGCATCCGTTTCATCACGTCTTCGACCAGCGGCACATGGGAGCCCGACAGGATCGACAACCCGACGACATGCACGTCGCCCTCCTGTGCGGATTTGACGATCTGCTCGGGCGTCAGGCGGATGCCGTCATAGACGACATCCATGCCGCAATCGCGCGCCCGGACCGCGATCTGCTCGGCGCCGTTGGAATGGCCGTCGAGACCGGGTTTGCCGACAAGGAATTTCAGGCGCCGGCCGAGTTTCGAGGACACCGCATCTACCATCGCGCGAACGGGATCGAGATCGCCCGGCGCATTGCGCGCCGCGCGCGAGACGCCCGTGGGCGCGCGATACTCGCCGAAGATGGTGCGCAGTGCGGTTCCCCATTCGCCGGTAGTGACGCCAGCTTTCGCGCACACAATCGACGGCTCCATGATGTTGCGGCCTTCCTTCGCCGCGCGGCGGAGATCGGCAAGCGCGGCCTCGACCGCCTCATTGTCGCGCGCCGCGCGCCAGGCTTCAAGCGCCGCAACCTGCTCGGCCTCGACATTGGCGTCCACCACGAGGATTGAGCCTGCTCCCGTCGACAGCGGCGACGGCGCCGTTTCGACATAGCGATTGACGCCAACCACGACCTGACGCCCGGCCTCGATTTCCTCAAGGCGCGCCGAATTGGATTCGACGAGGCGTTCCTTCATGTAGGCGCTGTCGACGGCAACGACCGCGCCGCCCATTTCGTCGATCCGCGCCAGCTCCTCCCGCGCTTCCGCCTTCAGCGCCTCGACCTTCGCATCCATCACTTTGGAGCCGTCGAAAATATCGGCATATTCAAGCAGGTCGCTTTCATAGGCGAGGATCTGCTGCGCGCGGAGCGACCATTGCTGATCCCAGGGACGCGGCAGGCCAAGCGCCTCGTTCCACGCCGGCAACTGCACCGCGCGGGCGCGCGCGTTTTTCGACAGCGTAACGGCCAGCATTTCGAGCAGGATACGATAGACGTTGTTTTCCGGCTGCTGCTCGGTGAGACCGAGCGAATTGACCTGAACGCCATAGCGGAAGCGGCGGAGTTTCGCATCCACAACGCCGTAGCGATCGCGGCAAATCTCGTCCCAGAGATCGACAAAGGCGCGCATCTTCGCGATCTCGGTGATGAAGCGCACACCCGCATTGACGAAAAAACTGATGCGGCCGACGACTTGCGGAAAATCCTTTTCCGGCACTTGCCCGCTCGCCTTCAGCCGGTCGAGCACGGCCTGCGCGGTCGCCAGCGCAAAGGCGAGTTCCTGCACCGGCGTCGCGCCCGCTTCCTGCAGGTGATAGGAGCAGACATTGGTCGGGTTCCACTTCGGCACTTCGCGGTAGGTATAGGAAACGACATCGGTGATGAGGCGCATCGATGGCTCGGGCGGAAACACATAAGTGCCGCGCGAGAGATATTCCTTGATGATGTCGTTCTGCACCGTGCCTTGAAGTTTGCTCCGGTCGGCGCCGTGCTCGTCGGCCACCGCGATGTAGAGCGCCAGCAGCCAGGCCGCCGTCGCGTTGATCGTCATGGAGGTGTTCATCTGCTCCATCGGGATGCCCTCGAAGAGGGCCCGCATGTCGCCGATATGCGAAACGGGAACGCCGACCTTGCCGACCTCGCCCTTCGCAAGAATATGATCGCTGTCATAGCCGGTTTGCGTCGGCAGATCGAAAGCGATCGAAAGCCCCGTCTGGCCGCGCGAAAGATTGGTGCGGTAAAGCTCGTTCGAGGCCTTCGCCGTCGAATGCCCGGCATAGGTGCGGAAAATCCAGGGCTGGTCCTTTTTCGGACCGCCTGCGCCGTTTTCACTGCCCTTGCTCATCGCTTGACCTCGCGTCTACCCATCTTTGCCATGCCATTATCACAGGCTTTGCTGCGCTGCAAAAGAGCCAAGGACAGCCTCCACCCGGCAATCGGCGGGACGCGCATGGCAATGGATTTCGCAACCCGTCGCAAAGCGCTACCCTGCACAAATCAAAACTGAAATCACAATGAATGGACGGAATTTATGTCAGACCACGATCAAGACCTGTTTCAGCTCGCCATGTCGGAAAAGGCAAGGCCCCTGATGGCTGCGGTGCAGAAGCACATCGCCGAAAATGTCGAGCCGATCACGGAAGAATTTTTCCGCCTCCAAGACGAAAAGACCGACCGCTGGACCTGGCATCCGCGCCAGCTTGAGCTGCTGGAGGGCGCCAAGAACAAGGCCAAGGAATCGGGCCTGTGGAATTTCTTCCTGCCGGACTCCGAAATCGGCTCCGGCCTCACCAATCTCGACTACGCCTATATCGCCGTCGAACTCGGCAAATCGCCGCTCTCTTCCGAATCTCTCAATTGCAGCGCACCCGACACGGGCAACATGGAAGTGCTGGAGCGCGTCGGCACGCCCGCGCAGAAGAAAAAATGGCTGGAGCCGCTCCTCAACGGCGAAATCCGCTCGGCCTATGCGATGACCGAACCCGATGTCCCGAGCTCCGACGCCAAGAACGTGCGCACCAGCGCCGTGCTCGACGGCGACGAATGGGTCATCAATGGCGAGAAGTTCTACATTTCCGGTGCCGGCGACCCGCGCTGCAAGATCATGATCGTGATGGTGCGCACGAGCCCGGACGCCCCGCCGAGCAAGCAGCAATCGCAGATCCTTGTGCCGATCGACACGCCCGGCGTTGAAATTCTCGAAGGCATGCAGGTCTTCGGCAAGGATCACGCGCCCTGGGGCCACATGCATATCCGCTTCAACAATGTGCGCGTGCCGAAGGAAAACATCCTGCTCGGCGAAGGCCGTGGCTTCGAAATCAGCCAGGTGCGCCTCGGCCCCGGCCGTATCCATCACTGCATGCGCTCGATCGGCAAGGCGGAAAAGGCGCTGGAACTGATGGTGAAGCGCGCCGCCACACGCGAGGCATTCGGCAAGCCGATTGCAAAGCTCGGCGGGAACCTTGAGATCATCTCGCGTGCCCGCATCGAAATCAACGCGATGCGCCTTGCCGTACTTCAGGCCGCGAGGGCGATGGACGTGCTCGGCAACAAGGAAGCCCGCGTCTATGTCAGCGCGGTGAAGGCGATGGTGCCCGAGAAGGTATGCCTCATCATCGATCAGGCAATCCAGATGCACGGTGCCGCCGGCATCTCGCAATGGACGCCACTCGCCGACATGTACACCGACATGCGCCATCTGCGCTTTGCCGACGGTCCCGACGAAGTGCATCACATGGTCGTCGGCCGCGCCGAAGTGCAGAAATACGGCCTCTGGTAAGTTTCGGGTTTGATGAGGTTGTGGCGCTCGCCCAGAAAGCGCGGGGCGATGATGAATTCGGATTGCGCGCCGAATTCGTGCAATTGGCGCGCTCGGCCAAGGGCGTAAAAAGTGTCGACGATTAGTCGAGCCTGACAGTATGAGCCGCTACGCGGGGTGACGTCCCCGCGTGGCGGCTTCTTTCTGGAATCCGCTCCTGCAGGACTTGCACGGCAGGCGGCTTTTCCGTCAGAACGCATCGCTGAGAATGTCGACGATGATGCCCGTCGCAATCGAGACGAGCAGGATGTCGTCGCCCGCGATGAGCCGCTCGTAATCCGCGCGCACCGGGAGCCGCGCGGCGAGATCGCGAGGCAGATAGCGTTTGGCGATACCGGGCGGAAGCGGCTTGCCGCGCGCCAGGTTCTTCGCGATGCCGGGCGGCAGCGGCTTCGCATCGTAAGGGGCCTCCGCAAAATAATCCCGGATGATCCGCGCTTCGTCGGCGCCGAAGGAAATGGACGCATCGATGCCGATCTCGACTTCCGAACCGACGCCTTCCGGGCCGCCTGCCTTGTTGTCTGCCATGCCGCTCTTTGCGAACGCCGCGCCCGCAGGCACGACAAATGCGAGCGAAACCACTACGGCGATGAGATACCAGCGCATTCCTGCCTCCCTTGGACGTGAACACCGGCCAAGAAGGCACCGCCTATGTGGCAGCAATGGGGCCCAGCACCGCGGGAGCATGCGCACGCGAAAGGGAAAGGGCGCCCGGCCGCCCGGACGCCCTTCCCGCTGTGGAATGGATGCTGTTATTCAGCCGCCGCCGTTGCCGTGGCGCCGCCGGCACGCGCGGCGATGCTTTCGATGTGGCGGCGGCGGGCGTCGAATTCGAGCGCGATCGACTCGTCCTCGCGCTGCATCGCCTCGACATTCTGATTGGCGTAGTCGATGACGCCCATTTCCTCGTAACCTTTCCGGATGCGCGGACCCCAGAGGCCGACATCCTTGACGATCGGCACGATACGCTGGAAAAGCGAGTTGCGGAACTTGCCCATGAAGCCGGAATTGTACATGTGCTCGCCGCACTTGACCGGATCGAGGCCGAGATTGCGCCAGACCTCGACGGCGTCGAAACGATCGCGCATCAGGTAGCTCGCTTCGAGCAGGAATTCCTCGCGTTCGTCGCGCTCCTTCTCGGTGAGTTGCGGATAATAGTCGCGCAACGCAAGACGGCCGAAAGCGACGTGACGCGACTCGTCCTGCATCACATAGGCGTTGACGGAAGCCGCCAGCGGGTTCTGCGCGTTGTCACGAATCTGCGCGAAAGCCGCGAGCGCCAGCCCCTCAATCACCACCTGCATGCCGAGATAGGTCATGTCCCAGCGGCTGTCGAGCAAGGTCTGTTCGATCAGATCCTGCAACGGTTTCGTCATCGGATAGGCGAGCTGGAACTTTTCGAGCAGCATCTTGTAGGCCTCGACATGGCGCGCTTCGTCGATCACCTGCGTCGAAGCGTAGAACTTCGAATCCATGTCGGGCACCTGCGTAACGATCTTCGCGGTGCAGATCAGCGCGCCCTGCTCGCCCTGCATGAATTGTGAAATCTGCCAGGCCTGAAAATGCTTGCGCACGTTGGCCTTCTCCTTGCGCGACATTTTCTCGTAAGCGTCCATGCCGCTGATCGGCAGCATTTCTTCCGGCAACTGTTCGGGATTGTCTTCGTCGAGATCCTGAGACCAGTCGATGCGGGTTTTCGCATCCCACTGCATCTCCTTGCCCTTCTGGTAGAGCCCCATCATCGCCGTGCGTTCGGGATCGTAGTTCCAGTTGAACGTCGCGTCGAAATCCTGCGGCACCGACCAGTGACTGCCTTCGAGCTCGATGGCGTATTGCTTGCTGAAACTCATGCGGGCTTCCTCCTCCCAAAAGAACCACTATGCGGAGTATAACTCCGTATTTTGGTTTGCGCTACGTCGAATAAGCCGCAGGATTCCAGCGTTTCCGCCATAAACATCCGATATTGCAGTGCAAAAGTTCCTTGCATCCGCGGCGTCAAATGCCAATGATCCGCGCCGAACCGGCATCGAACGGCGAACGAGGCGTATTATGACGTACACGGATAAAAAGGACATCTACGAGATCGGCGAGATTCCGCCGCTCGGCCATGTGCCGGAGAAGATGTATGCTTGGACGATCCGGCGCGAACGGCACGGACCGCCGCAGCAGGCGATGCAGGTGGAAGCCGTGCCGGTCTGGGAGATCGATTCGAACGAGGTGCTGGTGCTCGTGATGGCGGCGGGCGTCAACTACAATGGCGTCTGGGCCGGTCTCGGCACGCCGATCTCGGTCTTCGACGTGCACAAGCTGCCCTATCACATCGCGGGCTCGGACGCCTCCGGCATCGTCTATGCGGTCGGCGCCAAGGTGAAGCGCTGGAAGGTCGGCGACGAGGTCGTGATCCATTGCAATCAGGACGATGGCGACGACGAGGAATGCAATGGTGGCGACCCGATGTTCTCGCCGTCGCAGCGTATCTGGGGCTACGAAACACCGGACGGTTCCTTCGCGCAATTCTGCCGCGTGCAATCGCAGCAGTTGATGCCGCGCCCGAAACACCTGACCTGGGAAGAGAGCGCCTGCTATACGCTGACGCTGGCGACCGCCTACCGGATGCTGTTCGGCCACGCGCCGCACATCCTCGCGCCCGGCGACAATGTGCTGGTGTGGGGTGCGAGCGGAGGCCTCGGTTCCTTCGCCGTGCAGCTCTGCGCGACGGCGGGTGCCCATGCCATCGGCGTTATCTCGGATGACAGCAAGTACGATTTCGTGATGTCGATGGGCGCCAAGGGCGTCATCAACCGCAAGAACTTCGATTGCTGGGGGCAACTGCCGAAAGTGAATTCGGAAGAGTTCAACGACTTCATGAAGGAAGCGCGCAAGTTCGGCAAGGCGATCTGGGACATCACCGGCAAGGGAATCGATCCCGATATCGTTTTCGAACATCCGGGCGAAGCGACCTTTCCCGTTTCCTGCATGGTGGCCAAACGCGGCGGCATGGTGGTGTTCTGCGCCGGCACCAGCGGTTTCAATCTCACTTTCGATGCGCGTTTCGTCTGGATGCGCCAGAAGCGTATTCAGGGTTCGCATTTCGCACATCTGAAACAGGCGGCCGCCGCCAACCAGCTCGTCATCGATCGCCGCATCGATCCCGGCATGTCGGAAGTCTTTCCGTGGGCGGACATTCCGCTGGCGCATGACAAGATGTGGAAAAACGAGCACCTGCCGGGCAACATGGCGGTGCTGGTGTCGGCCGCGCGGCCGGGCCTCAAGACCTATGAGGATGCGGTCGAAGCGGGCAACAAGGCGGCCTGAACGACAGCGATGTGACAGCGGAATCGGCAGCAGACCCCCCCTCTGTCATCGAACTGTCACAAAACTGTCATAAATGGCTTCGGGCGGAACTTGTCCCCGCCCGGCGCACGACTTGTCCCCGCGTGAGCCCCGGGGATAAACACGGTTTGTCCCCGGTTTGCGCTGCAACAGACGCGACATTTGTCCCCGCTTCGGCTTCGCAAGCGCGGTAGGGCGCGTGCAAAAAAGTAATCTCCGGGGTTTGGCGCGCCGCTTCCTCTCACATGAAGACCAGAATCCCCTGCCCCGCGACATAGAGCCCGATGGCGATGACGAGGACGGCGAATATCCGTGTAAGGAGGGCCTTGCGGGCGGCGAGACGGCGCGCGAACGCGGCGCCCAGCGCCGCGCCGGCGAGACCGCCGATGAGGAGGAGGCCCGCGACGTACCAGTCGACGAGACCGGCCAGCGCGTAGGAGGAGGCGGTGGCAAAGCCGAAGGCCGACACCGACACCAGCGAGGAGCCGACCGCGAAGAGGATCGGCATATTGGTGGCGCCGATGAGGCCGGGGACGATGAGGAAGCCGCCGCCGATGCCGAAGAAGCCCGAGAGAAG
>NZ_JBBECC010000104.1:0-4447 GCF_040882025.1 Parvibaculum sp.
CTGGGCGCGGCCTTTGCCGGCGCCCGCGAGGTCTTCGACGAAGTCAACGAGGCGCTCGGCCAGAACCTCACGAAACTGATGTGGGAAGGTCCTCAAGACGACCTGACCCTCACCGAAAACGCCCAGCCCGCCATCATGGCCGTCAGCCTCGCCGTCATGCGGGTGCTGGAAAAAGAGGGCGGCTTCGATCTTGCCGGCAAGGCTGATTTTGTGGCCGGTCATTCGCTCGGCGAATATTCGGCGCTCGCCGCGGCCGGGGCTTTCACACTGTCCGACGCCGCGCGCCTCCTGAAAATCCGCGGTCAGGCCATGCAGCGCGCGGTGCCGGTGGGCGCCGGCGCGATGGCCGCCATTCTGGGGCTGGAGTATGACGCCGCCGCCGAGGTCGCCGCCGAAGCGGCGCAGGGCGAAGTCTGTGCGGCCGCCAACGACAATGGCGGAGGTCAGGTCGTCGTTTCCGGCGCCAGGACCGCCGTCGAGCGCGCCATCGAGATCGCGAAAACAAAGGGCGCCAAGCGTAGCATGCTGCTGCCCGTCAGCGCGCCTTTCCATTGTGTGTTGATGCAGCCCGCCGCCGACGAAATGGCCGAGGCGCTGGCCTCGGTGGACCTCAGGGCGCCTATCGTGCCGTTGGTGGCGAATGTGACCGCCTCCCGCGTTGCCGATCCTGCAACCATCCGCCAGCTTCTGGTCGAACAGGTGACCGGTATGGTGCGCTGGCGCGAAAGCGTGCTCTACATGGAAGCACAGGGCGTTGCGAGCTACGTCGAGGTCGGCACGGGCAAGGCGCTGAGCGGCATGGTGAAACGCATTGCCAAAGAGCCGGAAATCATGGCGGTCGGTACGCCCGCCGATGTCGAGGCCATTCTCAAGATCCTTTAAGGAGCCCATGATGTTCGATCTCAGCGGCAAAAGCGCCCTTGTTACAGGTGCCTCGGGCGGTATCGGCTCCAGCATCGCGCGCGCCCTTCACCATCAGGGAGCGACAGTCGGTCTTTCTGGCACCCGCCGGGAAGCGCTCGACGCATTGGCCGCCGAGCTCGGTGAGCGCGCACATGTGCTCCCTTGCAACCTGTCTGACGCCGCCGCCGTCGATGCGCTTGCAAAGCAGGCCGAAGAGGCGATGGGCAGCCTCGATATTCTCGTCAACAATGCAGGTCTCACGCGCGACAATCTCTTCATGCGCATGAAGGATGAGGAGTGGGACGAGGTTATTCGCGTCAATCTGACCGCCGCCTTCCGTCTCTCGCGCGGCGTCCTGCGCGGCATGATGAAGCGCCGCTGGGGCCGCATCATCGGCATCACTTCAGTCGTCGGTGTGATGGGAAATCCGGGGCAGGGGAACTATGCCGCCTCCAAGGCCGGCATGATCGGCATGACGAAATCGCTGGCGCAGGAGGTCGCGAGCCGCAACATCACCGCCAACTGCATCGCACCGGGTTTCATCCGCAGCGCCATGACGGACGCATTGAACGAGGATCAGCAGGCTCGCATCATGGGAACGATCCCGGCCGGACGTCTCGGCGAAGCGGATGAAATCGCCGCCGCCGCCGTCTATCTGGCAAGCCAGGAGGCCGCCTACGTGACGGGACAGACCGTCCACGTCAATGGCGGCATGGCGATGATCTGATGACGTGCGTTGCTAGGATACGAAAATAGTAAGTAAATTCAGTGGTGTAGGTGTAAGCGCGCGGCGTTTTCGTTCGCTGGTGCGGGGCGAAAAAGTGTGTTACCTAAGCGCTCGATTTGGCTTGCGGTCCTGCCTTGAAATGGGCCAGAAGAGGGGCATTCCTTCCGCCGAAATCGGCAGCATCCAGTCCTCGACGCAATGAAGCGAACAGCAGGATGCACGAGGCCGGTCGAAACCAAGAGATCTGAGGATTTAAAATGAGTGATATCGCGGAACGCTTGAAGAAGATCGTGGTCGAGCACCTGGGAGCCGATCCGGAGAAGGTCACCGAGAATGCGAGCTTCATCGATGACCTCGGCGCCGACAGTCTCGACAATGTCGAGTTGGTAATGGCGTTCGAAGAGGAATTCGGCGTGGAAATCCCGGACGATGCGGCGGAAAAGATTCTGACCGTCAAGGACGCGATCGAGTTCGTCAAGGCGAACGCCAAGTCCTGACCTTGCGGATCGAATGCGAGGGCCGGGCGCGAAGACCGCACCCGGCCTCGTATCGTTACAGCTTCGCGCCAATTTTCGGACTGTAAGTGGAGTAGGGATCGGTATGAGACGTGTCGTCGTCACAGGGTTGGGCATGGTCTCGCCGCTGGGTTGCGGCGTCGAAACGACGTGGAGCCGGTTGCTCAAGGGCGAGTCCGGCGCGCGCAAGATCGAGAAATTCGAGACCTCCGACCTTCCCTGCAAGATTGCCATGCCCGTCCCGCGCGAAGGCGAGGGTGCGTTCATCCAGGACGACTGGATGGACGCGAAGGAATCACGGCGCGTCGACGACTTCATCGTTTTTGCTGTGAGTGCCGCGACGCAGGCGCTCGACGACGCGGGCTGGCACCCGTCAACCGAAGAAGAAAAATGCCGCACCGGAACGATGATCGGTTCCGGGATTGGCGGCCTCGAAGGCATCGCCGAAGAAGCCTATACACTCCGCGACAAGGGACCGCGCCGCGTCAGCCCCTTCTTCATCACCGGCCGCCTCATCAATCTCGCCTCCGGTTATGTTTCGATCCAGCATGGGCTGAAAGGTCCGAACCACGCGGTTGTGACGGCCTGTTCCACCGGTGCTCATGCGATCGGCGATGCGGCGCGCCTGATCGCGCTCGACGACGCGGACGTCATGGTCGCGGGCGGTGCTGAATCCGCCATCTGCCGTATTGGCATTGCCGGCTTTGCCGCCTGCCGCGCACTCTCCACCGGCTACAACGACACGCCCGAACGCGCCTCGCGCCCCTACGACAAGGATCGCGACGGCTTTGTGATGGGCGAGGGCGCGGGCGTCGTCGTGCTCGAGGAATACGAACACGCCAAGGCACGCGGTGCGAAAATCTACGCCGAAATCGCCGGCTACGGACTCTCTGGCGACGCTTATCACATCACGGCGCCGCCCGAAGATGGCGACGGCGGTTTCCGTTCGATGCAGGCCGCGCTGAAGCGCGCCGGCATTTCACCGTCGGATATCGACTACATCAATGCGCATGGCACCTCGACCATGGCGGATACGATCGAACTCGGTGCCGTCACGCGCATGCTCGGCAACGCGGTCAGTACAGCCTCGATGTCGTCGACCAAATCCTCGATCGGTCATCTTCTGGGCGCGGCCGGCGCTGTTGAAGCGATCTTCTGCATGCTGGCCATCCGCGACGGCATCGTCCCACCGACGCTCAACCTGGACAGTCCCGCCGTCGAGAGCGAGATCGACCTCGTGCCGCTCAAGGCCCGCAAGAAGGAGATCAATTATGCGCTCAGCAACTCCTTCGGTTTCGGCGGCACCAACGCCTCGCTGGTGGTGAAAAAGGTCGCCGGTTGACGGACGAAGATAACACACCGGAAGTTCCTGCAGCCGGTGCCGATGCCGCTCCACCCCGGCGGCGCATCATGCGCTACGTTCTGATTGCCCTGATCGTCCTGCCGTCGCTGGTTGCGCTGATCGCGGGCGGCGTTTTCCTCTACGGCAAGTATCGCTTTGAAGCGGCGGGACCGCATGCCGAGCCCCGTATCGTCCTGCTCTCGCCTGGCATGGGCGTCCGCGCCATCGCCGCCCGGCTCGACAAGGCGGGCGTCATTTCCGATCGCCGGATTTTTCTGGCGGGTGTCCGTTTCGGAAAGGCCGAAGCCACTCTGAAGGCCGGCGAGTATGAGATTCCGGCCCACGCCAGCATGGCGGCGATCGTGGGGATTCTGCGCGAGGGGCGTTCGATCCTTCATCGCATCACGATTCCCGAGGGACGAACCAGTGAACAGGTGATGCTGATCGTTGCGGCCGACCCGGTGCTTGTCGGCGAAGTACCGCCCACACCGCCGGAAGGTGTGTTGCTGCCCGAGACATACAGCTTCACGCGCGGGACAACGCGAGCCGAGCTGGTTGCGCTGATGCAGAAGGCCGCGAGCGACTTGATGGTGGAACTCTGGCCGGGCCGCGCCGAAAACCTCCCCGTCAAAACGCCGATGGAGGCAATTATTCTGGCCTCCATCGTCGAGAAGGAAACGGGCGTTGCCTCCGAACGGCCACGCGTTGCGGCTGTTTTCGTTAATCGGCTTCGCAAGTCGATGCGCCTGCAATCCGATCCGACCATCATCTATGGGCTGATAGGCGGCAAGGGCGCGCTGGGCCGGCAGATCCGACGCAGCGAGATCGATCGGCAGACGCCCTACAATACCTATCAGATCGACGGTTTGCCCCCGACGCCCATCGCCAATCCGGGTCGCGCCTCGATCGAGGCCGTTCTGAACCCTCCGGAAACGGATGAGTATTACTTTGTGGCCGACG
>NZ_JBBECC010000105.1:0-4435 GCF_040882025.1 Parvibaculum sp.
GACGGAATATATGAACAGCCAACTTGTTGAAACTGAAAGCGGAATCGCCCGCCGCCGCGGCGCGGACGGGGCGGTGACGGTCGAGCGCGAGGGTGCGCCGCCGATCGAAATGCCTGCCGAGGTGCTGTTTCCCGTGGCCTTCAATCTCGAGCTGATGAAGGCGGCCAAGGCCGGCAAGCGCCTTTTCAATGCGCCGATTTTCGACGGGACGGAAGAGACCGAGAACCCGACAAATGCCTTTATTGGCAATACTTTAGCGGCACTGCCCGACGACATAATCGCGGCAGAAGTGACAGGCAGCGATGCGAAATCTGCCGGCATGAAGGCGTGGCCGGTTCGATTGAGCTATTTCGACGGCGCCGACCGCGAGGGTCTGCCGAATTTCGAAATGGGTTATGTCCTTCTATCCAATGGGGTTTCGGCTTCTCTGGTGCTCGACTACTCCGACCTCGAGATGAAGGGACGGCTCGCCGAGGTGCATTATTTCGCAGCGGGCAGCTGCTGAAACACCCCCCTCTGTCACGAAACTGTCAAAAAACTGTCACAAACCGATTTTCGGCTGGAGATGAAGCGAACTTATCCCCGCCTCAACGGGTCAAGCCGCGACCCTTGCCGATCGACTTATCCCCGAATCTGGCTCTGAGCCGATCCATCGCGCGTTCAGCCGAGGCGCGCCGCGTCGCGGCCGGGTCGAGCATGTCGGGCGGATCGGCGAGGTCGGCGGGCCCGAGCTGCGAAATGCCGACGCCGAGCAGGCGGAAGGCGGTGCCGGTCGTTTCCTTTGCGAGCAGGGGCGCGGCGGTGCGGTAGATCACGTCGGCAAGCTGCGTCGGGTCGTGGAGGGTCTGGTTGCGGGTGCGGGTTTTGAAGTCGGCGGTCTTCAGCTTCAGAACCACGGTCGCGCCCGAGAGGCCGGCCGCCTTGGCGCGGGCCGAGACCTTTTCGCAGAGCGGCCAAAGGATGCGGTCGAGCGCGGCGGCATCCGAAATATCGTCCGTGAACGTCGTTTCCGCCGAGATGCTTTTCGCGCCCTGCGACGGCTCGACGGTGCGGACATCGAGGCCGCGGGCGAGACGCCAGAGGCGCCGGCCCATCGAGCCGTAGCGCGCCATCAGGTCGTTTTCTTCCATGCGCTGAAGCTGCGCAATGCGCGTGATGCCGTCGCGGGCGAGCTTCGCCTCGAAGGCCTTGCCGACGCCCCAGATCAGCGACACGGGCTTTGCGGCGAGGAAGGCGAGCGTTTCGGCGCGGCCTATGACCGAGAAGCCGCGCGGCTTGTCGATGTCGGAGGCGATTTTGGCCAGGAACTTGTTGTGGCTGAGGCCGACCGAGACGGTGATGCCGACTTCCTTTTCGATGCGGTTGACGAGACGGGCCATGCTGAGCGCGGGCGAGCCGTGATGCAGACGCTCGGTGCCGGTGAGGTCGAGAAAGGCCTCGTCGATCGACAAGGGTTCGACCAGCGGCGTCAGCTCGCGCATCAGCTGGCGCACCTCGCGGCCCACTTTCGCGTATTTCGCCATGTCGGGCCGCAAGACGACGGCGTCGGGACAGGCGGCCATTGCCTTGAACATCGGCATGGCCGAGCGCACACCGCGGATGCGGGCGATGTAGCAACAGGTCGAGACGACGCCACGCTTGCCGCCGCCGATGATCAGCGGCTTGTCGCGCAGGGTGGGGTCGTCGCGTTTCTCGACGGCGGCGTAGAAGGCGTCGCAATCGAGATGGGCAATGGCAAGCTCGTGAAGCTCGGGATGGAATTTCAGGCGCGGACGGTTGCAGGCCGGACAGCGCGTGGCGCCTTCCGGGGCGGCGGCGTAGCAGTCGCGGCAGAAGCCCTGCGGGGTGGCGGTCATGCGCCATCTCCTCCCGGCCAGAGCCACGCCGCGCCGCGGACGCCGCTGGCATCGCCGTGCTTGTGGGGGCGCAAGCGGGTGACGACCGTGTCGGAGAAGACGTAAGCGCGCCAGCGCGACGGGACTTCGTCGTAGAGGGCGGCGATGTTCGACATGCCGCCGCCGAGGACGATCACTTCGGGGTCGAGAATGTTGATCGTGTGGGCCAGCGCGCGGGCGAGGCGGTCGGCGTAGCGGCGCAGCGCGAGGCGGGCCGGGCGGGAGCCTGTTTCGGCGGCGGCGGCGATTTCTTCGGGCGATAGAGCCTCGCCCTCTTCCTCCCTGTAGAGGCGCGCGAAGGCAGGGCCGGAGAGCCATGTCTCGATGCAGCCCTTCTTGCCGCAATAACAATCGGTGCCCGGATATTCGTCGGGATGCATCCAGGGCAGCGGATTGTGGCCCCATTCGCCGGCAATGGCGTTGGGGCCGGCCAGCAGCCTGCCGCCGATGACGATGCCGCCGCCGACGCCTGTGCCGAGAATGACGCCGAAGACGGAGGCGGCGCCTGTGGCCGCGCCGTCCGCCGCTTCGGAGAGGGCGAAGCAGTCGGCGTCGTTGGCGAGGCGGACCGGGCGAGCAAGCGCGGCTTCGATGTCGCGCCCAAAGGGATGGCCGATCAGCCAGGTACTGTTGGCATTTTTCACAAGGCCGGTGGCGGGTGAGACGGTGCCGGGCATGCCGATGCCGACGCTGCCTTGCTCTCCGGTTTCGGCTTCGAGGGCGGCGACCAGATCGCGGATCGCGGCGATGGTGGCCGCGTAGTTTCCTTGCGGGGCGGCGATGCGGCGGCGCGCCAGTTCGCGGCCTTCGGGGCTCAGCGCGAGGGCTTCGATTTTGGTGCCGCCGAGGTCGATGCCGATGCGCATGGGGTGTTTTGCGATTCAGGTTTCGAGGGGGTGTTTATACTACGATGAAGGAAGACGTGGATGGCCCGAATAAATCGGGCCAAGACGGTTTTGGGGAACCGGGTGCATGGGGTTTGTTGCGTTCATCGCGGAGAGGGGAGCGCTGCTGCGGAACATCTGGATTGCGGCAGTGCTCGTCTTCCTGCTTCCGGCGCTCTCCGCCCATGCGAGTGACCGGCTGACGGTGGTGCTGGTGGGCGACACCGGGCTCAATGCCGGCGGGGCGCCTGTCGATGCGCGGGGCGGCTGGAAGGGCGGGCGGCTGGTGAGCGGCGCCGAGGCGCTGGCCGGGATCGCGCCGTGGCTTGCGGGCGATGTCGTCTTTGCCAATCTCGAAACGACGGTGATGGACCGCAACGACATTGCGGCGCGCGACAAGATGTTCGTCTTCCGCATGCATCCGCAAGGCGCGCGGGAATTTGTGGCGGCGGGCATCAATGTGTTTTCGCTCGCCAACAATCATGCGCTCGACTACGGGACGCGCGGGGCGGGGGAGACGCTCGCCCATGTGGCGGCCGTGCCGGGCTTGCGCGCCTGGCCGGGGCTCGGGCGGTCGCGCGAGGACGCGATGCGGCCGCATGTTTTCGAGATGCGCGGGATGCGGGTTGCGGTGTCGGCCGCCGGCAATGCGGGGGGCGGGCTGCCGGCGCGCGCGGGCCATGCGGGGATGCTGCAAGAGCGGACGGATTTTCCGGCGGTCGCGGCGCGGCTGAAGGAAGAGACGGCGGATCTGCGGATCCTCTCGGTGCATTACGGGCGCGAGTTCGATCCGCTGACCGATGCTGTGAATGTGGCGCGGTTCCGGCGCGAAGCGGCGGGCGCGGGGGCGACGATCGTGGCCGGGCATCATGCGCATGTCGCCAAGGGGGTCGAGATTTCAGGTTCGCATCTTGTGGCGTATGGGCTCGGAAATTTCCTGCATCTCGGGACGCAGAACATGGCGCGGTTCGATATTTGCCGCGATTTCGGGTTGCTGCTGCGGGTGGGTTATGCGCGCGGCGATGAGGGGTTGAAGGTCGAGACGGTGGAGGCGGTACCGCTGACGGGTATGCATTTGCGGGTGGTGCCGATGGAGGGGGCGGCGGCGCTGCTGCGGCTCGAAGTGCTGAATTATCTCGGGGGGCAGCTCGACGGGGAAGACGCGCGGGGGTTGCGGTTTCGTCCGCAGGCGGATGGATCGGGGCTCTGGTGCGCGGCCGGCGCTACGGATGCGCGGTGTGTTGGCTGGGAGGAGCCGGAGGTTTCGGCGCGTGAGGGGGAAGTTGCGGCGGCTTGTGGACGCGTGGTGACGCGGGGGAGTCTTTAGGGGGCACGCGAAGGCGCGAAGACGCGAAGGGAAGGAAGGACTCACGCAGAGGCGCAGAGACGAAAGGGTTTCACGCCCACGGGTCCGCGCTCGCGCGCGGCCCGAGGATAGGCTCCGGCTCGGAGTCGCGGAGAAGAGAAGGTTTCTGGCGCTTCCACCTTCGCCAAGGCTACGGCGGACAAGTCGCGCCGAAGAGTGACGCCATTGCGCGCGGCTCCAGGACAGGCTCCGCGATACTTCCAGTCACTCCTCACATCGTCATGGCCCGCTTTATGCCACTGCTGTCCGGCTAAGCGGTTTCGATTGCAAGAACGTTGCATTTCCCCAAC
>NZ_JBBECC010000106.1:0-2438 GCF_040882025.1 Parvibaculum sp.
GCTTTATGCGGGCCATCCACGTCTTGGCAGCAAGCACAGGAAGATAAAAAAAGACGTGGATGACCCGGACAAGCCGGGTCATGACGGTTAAATGTGGATTCGAAAATTAAACCGGACAGCTATGGATCAAGCCCGGCAAAGACGAAGTAGGTGAGGGCGATCACCCCTCATACCCACAGTCCAAACGAGCGCCATCGAAAGCTCCGAAATCGGCTCCTCCATTCGCATCGAACACAGCCCTCAACGCGTCACCTGAAAAAGCGCCGATCCGGACACCTGAATTCACCTCCTCAATCGCACCGTAGAGCGCTCTCAACACGTCTCCGTCAAAAGCACCGTGCTGGTCTCCGCGCGCGTCTCTCAATTCGTCTCCGATTTCGTCTCTCCCAAGCGCTCGCGAGCGGGGATAAGTGCAACCTGCGCCCGGGGATAAATCGCCCCGAAATCCATTTGTGACAGTTTTTTGACAGTTCCGTGACAGAGGGGGGTCCGCTGCCGTTTTCGGCTGTCACGAAACTGTCATAAAGGACTTATCCCCGGCTTTTCCGCGTCCGTTAAAATCCGCTCACGGATCAATAGCGCGCCGCCTTGCGCGCCACGGGTCCGTCGTCGGTCAGCGCGATATGGGTCAGCGTCTGCTCGTCGTGGTTCATCCGCCAGGAAAGCAGCTTTTGCGCATGTTCAAGCACCAGGGAAAGATATTCGGGCTTTGCCGCCAGATTTTCGAATTCATGCGGGTCTTTTTCGAGGTCGAAAAAGAGCGGCGGCAGGTGCGTGAAGTGGACGTATTTGTAGCGGTCCCCGCGCAGAATATTCATCGTGCATTGATGCAGCGTCAGGCCCAATCGCTTCTCGGCGCTGTCGTCGGCCGGATCGCGAAAATCAAATTCCCAATGGGCTTCGCTGCGCCAGTTTGCGGGCGCGCGACCGTCGCGGAGGAACGGCATCAGCGACTTGCCGTCGCATTGCACCGGCGTTTCGGCGCCGATGAAATCGAGCATTGTCGGCATGATGTCGACATTCTCCGTGAACTGACTAACAACCGTGCCGCGCGTGGCGTCGGCGCCGCCGCGCGGGTCGCGGACAATCAGCGGAATATGGTAGGAGCCGTCGAACCAGCCGCATTTCCCGAGCAGCCAGCGGTCGCCCATCTGTTCGCCGTGGTCGGAGGTGAAGACGATCAGCGTGTTGTCCCAGCGGCCGGTTTCCTTCAGAAAAGCGAAAACACGGCCGAGCGCGGCGTCCACTTCCGACATCAGCCCGTAATAGACGGCCTTCAGCCTGCGGAGCTTTTTCTCGTCGGCCGGCGCGCGGAAGAGCCTGCGGCCGAGCTGGTGTTCGAGCCAGGGATGCTGCGCCGCTTCGGCTTCGGGCGTCGCCTGCCGCGCGAAGCCCGGCACCGCCGCCGGGTCGTACATCGCATTCCAAGGCTCCGGCGCGACGAAGGGCGGGTGCGGGCGCAAGAGCGAAAGATGCGCCACGAAAGGCTTTTCCGTTTCGCCGATGAAGTCCATCAGACGGTTCGTCAGATAGGACGTGTCGTCGTGTTCGGCCGGATAGACGAGCGGGCGGGCGTGGGGCGCGCCGTCCTCATATTCCGGGCCCGGCGCGCGGTGGCCATAGGCGTAGCGGATGTCGGCCGGCACCTCGAAGCCTTGCTCTTTCAGATAATCCGTCCACGGATGGGGCCAGGTGCCCATCATGCAGATCGGGCGGATGCCGGGCAGGGGCCCCTCATAAGTCAGCAGCCACGGGCTTTCGGGGTCTTCGGCGCGCGGGTCCTGGCTGGTGTCGGTGTAGCCGAAGAGCACCGGGTCGTAGCCCGCGCGCGCCGCTTCCTTCGCCCAGTTGGTGTGGCGCGCGTCGAGCGGCGTCCCGTTGGTGCCGGAGCGGTGGTTCTGCAGATACATGCCGGTGTGAAGCGAGGCGCGCGAGGGGCCGCAAGGGACCGCGTTGGCGAAATGATTGCGGAAAAGAATGCCGCCCGCCGCCAGCGCATCGAGGTTCGGCGTCCGGACCGTCGGGTGCCCGAGCGCCGACAGGCACTCGCCGCGCCACTGGTCGGCGGTGATGAAAAGGACGTTCATGGGCTCTTGCTTGGGTTCTGGCATTTCCGTCGCGCTCCCGGCCGTTTACGCTTTTGGCCAAGACTATGCGCCGCGTGCAACAGCGCGACAACAGGGGGTGACGCGGCGTCGTCCGGGGCTTTTTCGGCGGGTGCGACGCCTTGGCCGGGTCCGGCCCCGATTGAGGGGTTGAAATGCGATGGCCGCTACGGCATCTATGTGCCGGCCCTTTCGCGGGGTCCCCAGGGAGCCTTCCAACACCGGCAAGAAAATCAAGATGGCGAAGATCACCTTTATCGAACACAACGGCACGGAACACGCGATCGATGTCGAGAACGGCATGACCGTGATGGAAGGCGCCATCAAGAATTC